>JBEDHS010000162.1:0-5954 GCA_041173945.1 Actinomycetota bacterium | reverse complement strand
TGCAGCAAGTGAACTTCTTTATCCGTTATTACCCATTTTTTTGACCGGAGTTCTTGCAGCACCACCTGTTGTAGTGGGAGTCATTGAAGGACTCGCAGATGCAACTGCGGGCATTGTCCGTTACTTTGCCGGTAAGTGGTCTGATACAAGAGGTCGAAAGCCATTCATTGGAGCTGGGTACGGCATTGCTGTCTTGGGAAAAGGATTGGTTGCTGGCGCGGTTGTGTGGCCGATGGTCTTGTTTGGTCGAATGACTGACCGATTTGGCAAAGGAGTGCGCTCAGCCCCACGAGATGCACTGATTGCGGCTACGACTGAACCAAAAGACCTTGGTCGAGCATTCGGGTTCCACCGTATGGGCGACAGTCTTGGCGCAGTCATTGGCCCATTGCTGGGTTTGCTGGCATTGTCGGTAATGCAAGGAAACGTACGAGCTGCAATGTGGTGGGCACTCATCCCTGCAAGTCTCTCCGCTGCGTTGACGATTTTGATCCGTGAACCCAAATTGAAGCATGTGACACAACATCAACAAGCACCCGTAGCAACATCTCACCACTTATCACGTTCATTCTGGAGAGTCGCCACAGTTCTCAGCGTCATTTCACTTGTCAACTTTTCAGATGCGCTACTTCTTGTACGCGTCTTAGATCTTGGCTTCTCGACCACAGAGGTCGTTCTTGCCTATGTTCTCTTCAATAGCGTCTACACCATTGGTTCCTATCCTGCAGGCATCGTGTCGGATCGAATCCCACGACACATCGTCTATGCAATTGGTCTTGCATTTTTTGCAATTGGTTACCTCGGGCTGGGGTTAGTAGATCAAGGACCATGGGTGTATGTCGTCGTGGCAGCCTATGGCGTATTCCCTGCCCTTACCGACGGAGTTGGCAAAGCATGGATCGCATCAACCGTTTCACGCGATCAGCTCGGTCGAGCACAAGGGGTATTCCAAGCGCTCACCACTGGTGGCATTCTCATTGCTGGTCTTTGGGCGGGACTGTTATGGAGGATTGGACCAGGTAATGGAGTTGTTCCACTTCTGATTGCAGGATCGATTGCCGGAATCGCATCATTGCTTCTTGGTTTCAACGTTGTGCGTATCACACCAGCTAGTTCACGCGCCTAAGGTCTCCACCCAACACCTCACCTATCGTGTGCAACAATTCAACGAGACTCCATGTCTTTTATTAACGCTTAGAAGTCTTTTATTAATGCTTAGAAACTGTGTCATGGATATCCTGCCCGACTTTTCGTTGGACAACGTCGGGTATCTCTGCGCGCGCATCAGCATCCGAAACAGCAGTTCCAAACATCGAAGAAATGGGTATGTGGCCACTCCAATAATCAGCGTCGGCGTCAGTGGGTTCGTTGACAGCACCACCCGTGCGGACTTTCGCAGACTTCTCATTAAGTGGCAAGGCCACGATTCGAGTTGCACGAATTTCACTTGATGACGGAGGTCGAGTGATGTCCCAGGTGGGAATGATGTGATCTGTGATTAATTGAAGGGCACGTAGAACTTCGTCGTGGTTATCAACGATGCGGCCATGACCACGCACAACAACGGATCGATAGTTCATCGAATGATTAAAAGAAGTCTTTGCAATGACGAGCCCATCCACGATGGTGACTGTCGCACAGATGTCGGCTTCTGTTCCTGCTTTGAGAATCGAGTTTGCAAGTGCTCCGTGGAGATACATGGTGTCATCGCTTATTCCATACACCATGGGCAAAACGAGTGGACCGTCAGTGGTGGTTACCCCAACGTGTGCAACTGAGCCAGCTCGAAGAATTCGGAGAATATTGTCATTCTCATAGTCAGCCCGTTTAGAGCCTCGTCTCACGGTCGTTCTGTTGCTTTGTTGCTCTCTTGAGTTTTCAGTCATTGGATTGCCAACATTTCCTCAACTTTTCATTGCATACGAACCAGCACCGCCTGGCAAGTTGTTTTGCACACTACGCAACGACCTTAGTTTCTCAGCGGCAACAGTTCTTTATGAGATCGCACGGAACGATGGGTTGACCCGTCCAACCTGAATAAAGTGGGCAAATGGCGCAAAGCAAAGATCTGCCATCAAGACCAACGCGAAAAGTACGCCGTGACTCTCGTGGCGAACTTATTGATGCTGCTCTCGACATTATTTTGAACAAGGGAGTCGATGCGCTGCGCGTCGACGACGTGTGCGAACAGGTAGGCGTTACAAAAGGATCGCTGTATTGGCATTTCAATGATCGCGAAGGTCTTATTCAAGCGGCCTTGCTGGAACAGCTTTATCGCCTCGCAGACGAACAGATGGCCGTTCTCGGAGGTGCAATTGATTCGGCATCAAGCACGGACGACTATCTTGCAAAAGTAGTTGAAGCACTGATTAATCCGTTTGATTCCGAAGAAGTGCATCAGCGCTGGCAACGGCTTGAAATTATTGTTGCATCACGTCGTGATGAGACATTGTTGACCATGATGTCAGATGTTCAAAGACGTCAGCAGAAGTACATGACCGATGCGATGGAAAAAGCATCTGAACGCGGACTATTACGACCCGATGCTGACCCGAAAGCGGTTGCAGCAGTATTGACTGCTGTGTCTCTGGGTTCAACTAATTTGTCGCTACTCGGAGAAGACGGACCAACACCAGAAGCGTGGACCAACCTGATGCTCCTGATGATCTCGTTGCTCTTCCCCACAAACGATTAGAAGACGCAGTCCACCTCAAAATTGCGTTCTGTGTGGCTGGCGTAATCACATTGAATCGACGACGAAAAATTCACTAACGACAATCTTTCGATAACGACCACATCGAAGTCGCCTCGTAGTGTGAGGCTGTGACAACAGATTCCAATACTCCTTCATTTCTCCGAACGCCTGAGGCAAATTTCGACAACTTGAAAGACTTTCCATACGCGCCGCACTACTTCTCTCTTGGCGAGATGCGTATGCACTACATAGATGAAGGCCCACAAGACGGACCTGTGGCGTTGATGATCCACGGAATGCCGACGTGGAGTTACCTCTACAGAGACATCATTTCCCAGATGGTTGCAGCAGGATATCGATGTATTGCGCCCGATCATCTCGGCTTTGGCCGAAGCGACAAGCCGACCGACCCTTCGTGGTACAACATCGCACGACACATAGAAAACCTTGCCCAACTCATCTCACATCTCGATCTGCGCGATATCACCTTGTTTGTTCAAGATTGGGGTGGCCCAACTGGTCTCGCACAATACGAGGCAATGCCAGAACGCTTCTCGCGGCTCGTGATCATGAATACTTGGCTGCACCATGACGGGTACGAGTATTCACCCGGCATTCTGAACTGGATCGCGCAAAACAGTTCTGGCGGAATGTTTCGCGACAACATTCCAGAAAAGTTCAATTGGGGAACATTGATGGCCATGGCCACAGACCGCGTCACAGCTCAAGACAGTCTGCTCAAAGTGATGTTGGGAGAACAGCCGCAGTTATCGCCTGATGCACGTGCGGTTCAAAACGCCTACGACGCACCATTTCTTGGTCTTGGTGAAGACGGGGTGACAGGACCGCGACGATTCCCTATGTGTATCCCGGCGAATGACCCCATCGCTGGAAATGCGGTCGTGCAAGAACGTTGCTTTGCTTTTGTGAATGCAACGCAACTTCCCGTTCATTTTGTGTGGGGCATCAACGACAACGTGTTCACTCCCGAATGGGGACGTATATGGCATGGATTGATTCCCCACTCAACGTGGCACGAAGTAAACGCTGGTCACTTCCTTCAAGACACGTGCGGAACTGAGATTGCAAACACAGTGCTCCACCATGTCTCAAGCGAGAAGCGCTAGTGAGTTACGAATGGTGAACCCCGCACAACAGTGACACGAGGAGTCCATCGATTTATTTCGCAAGCCCCGTCATCGTTCGTTGAGCAATCGCACGCACAAAAGAACGTCGATCAGAGACTCCACCAATTTTGTTTTCAAGTGGACCATCTATAAGAAGTGTTGCAAGCCCATGAGCAACCGACCACATAGATGCAGCGGTAAGTCGAATGTCGTCAACTGATGCGGACTCACCGACAATTTCAGTCACGGCTTCGATGAATGCTCCAAACGATTCATCCGCAGCACTTTGCAATTCGGGTGAGGTGTTCAAGTTGCAGAGATCAGATCGGAACATCACGCGAAAGTAGCCCTTGTGGTTAATCGCAAAATCGACGTAACGCTCCAACATGCGTGTGGCTAAGTCGGGATCCTCGTCAGGGCGCGTCGGTGCAACCAAAGTTGCGGTGAAATTGCGAAATCCAATCAGGCCGATTTCTGCGAAAATTGCATCTCGATCTCCGAAATGGTGATACGGCGCTTGATGACTGACGCCTGCATCTGCGGCAATACGACGAAACGACAAACCATCGGGTCCATTGGCGGAAATGAAATCCACTGCAGCCTGAATCACTTTGTCTTTGAGGGGTTGAGACATGGCTTGACACTATCAAGTTTTCAAAGTAGACATTGTCACATGACAGTGTCTACTCAACAAGTACATCCCAGCCAGTCCGTCCAACGTCGTAGGTGGTGGATCCTGGCAATCCTCAGTGTGTCGGTCTTTCTTGTCGTGGTGGACAACTTGATTATCAACGTCGCGATCCCGACGCTTGCCCGAGAACTCGACGCCACCACAAGTGGACTGCAGTGGATTGTTGACTCGTATGCGCTTGTCTTCGCCGGTCTACTTCTGGCATGCGGAGGATTGGGCGATCGATTTGGGCGAAAGCTGATGATGCAAATCGGCATGTTTCTGTTCGGTGTTTTTTCAGCGTGGGCAGCGTTCACAGATTCAACTGCAGAACTCATTACCGCTCGCGGTCTGATGGGAATTGGAGCAGCACTGGTCTTTCCCGGAACACTTGCCATTTTGATTGACGTCTTTCGCGACCCGATCGAGCGAGCAAAAGCAATTGGAGTGTGGTCGGCGGTCTCGGGTGCAGCAGTTGCATTTGGTCCAGTGAGTGGAGGGTTCCTACTCGAGCATTTCTGGTGGGGTTCTGTGTTTCTCATCAACATCCCGATTGTCGCCGTCGCACTAATGCTCCAATGGGTATTTGTTCCCGAGTCAAAAGATCCGGAACCAAAGAAACTTGATCTCCCCGGATTTGCGATCTCCATCTCATTCGTCTCGCTTCTCGTTTACACGATCATTGAAGGACCACGCAGAGGATGGACGCATAACGCCACAATTTTTGGTTTCATTGCTTCAGCACTATTGATTTGGGCCTTCGTGAAACGAGAGATGACCATCAATCATCCGCTTCTTGACGTACGTGTCTTCACAGACATGCGCGTGACCGCGGCGACATCGTCAATCTTTATCGCGTTCTTCTCGCTATTCGGATTCACATTTCTCGTCACTCAATATTTTCAATTTGTTCGCGGCTACGACCCGCTGGAGTCTGGATTACGAACACTGCCGTTTGCTGTGGGAGCAGGAATTACTGCACCAATCGCTGCCCGTCTCGCACTTCGATTCGGACCAAAACGGATTGTGCCAATCGGTTTGTTCTTTATGGGAATCGCTCAAATTTGGGCAAGCACATTCTCGATTGACTCCACGTATTTCGGCACGGTTGTCGCAAGCATGGTGCTAATGGCGTGTGGGCTTTCACTCGTCACGAGTCCTTCTTCTGAATCTGTGATGGGCTCGTTGCCTCGCGAGATGGCGGGAGTCGGATCGGCAATCAATGACACAAGTAGAGAAGTCGGCGGAACCCTCGGAGTTGCCATCATCGGAAGTATCTTCGCCACGACATACGGCCCAAAGATTGTCGAACTCTTAAATCCATTTGGTATTCCACAAGAAGCGGTCGATGCGGCAAAAGAGTCCGTCGGCGCTGCTTTTTCTGTCGCAGAGCAAGCAGGAAGTCCGCAAGCAACAGATGCAATTCGCGAGATTGCATCACTGTCGTTCCTTGAAGGCTTTC
>JBEDHS010000161.1:0-27895 GCA_041173945.1 Actinomycetota bacterium | reverse complement strand
GACCATAACTTGGTGAATATTTACTCATTGTGTGCCCCCTTGAGATGCGTGTTCTTTACGGAATGATGATGTGGCCTAGTTCAGGTCGACTCTCGCCAGAGATCAGTGAGCGATACACGCTCGTCAGTGCGTCACCACCGCGTGATTCCTCGACACGGAGCCAACGGTTGGAATCATCGATAAACGTGCGAAGTGATGATTCGAGCCGAGTGTTCAGTACGTCGCGACCCCACTCTTTGCCGCGCTTGGCCAGTTGAGTAGGGGCGAAAAAGAACTGAGGGGCAGGTCCGGCGAGGTCGCCCAGTTGACCGCCTTGGTCCCAATGTGTCGCACCAATTTTCATCGAGTGCTGTAGCGCATCAGAAAAATGTGCATGCACACGTGTCGTCACCGAGTTATTGCCAGCAATGTCGACGTAGATGGTCGGTGCCCATTCGGCAAGATTTTCAATGTCGTCGTATGTGGCCACTTCGTCATACAGATTGACGGTGTTCACAAAATCAAGATTGCTGTGTGAGGTCAGCCCGATGCAGTGGGTGTTTCCGCGAGCGCGGATGCATTGAGCAAGAGCGATTGCAGTTTTACTAGATGCGCTGCTGACCACAATTTGTCCCGCACCAAACATTCCATTGTCGAAAAGGAAATCTTCAGCGAGAAACGACGTCACGTACAAACCACGAAGAAGTAAGTAAGCGTTGTCGGTATCAGTTAATGATGGTGCGGCATCGTCGAACGATCGATATGCCATCGCATGTTTTTCGCGATGAGGTGCGATGTCGACAAACCCGCCGCTTGTTTTTTGTGCTTGCACGATATGAAAATCGCCGGCGGGGAAGAACCCGAAATACCGTTGACCCACTGTGATGTTTGGATGTGTTGTGTCTGTGACAACACCAAAGCCCATCACGGGAAGACGACCCCAGCCTTCTTGTGTGGGAAAAAATCCCCAGTAGTCAAGAAAGTCGCCACTCAAGGCGTAACTGACATTGTTTGACGTCAGTGCAAATCGTTCAACACTAAGAAGTACTTCTCCATCTTCGAGGGTTCGAGGTTCAGTGGCGCTCATTCGCGAATGGCGAATGTCGCTTCTCTCTATTTCTAAATGCATAAGCCCCCCTTGTGGACGAGTGTAGAAGTGAACGATTGTTGGTGAATTCTCCCAGGCGAGTGGGGTGTATTCAGTTCGTGATATCCCACCATAAAGTCGCAACGTGACGCTGGGTAACGCGGTGAGTATCCATAAATTCTCGAATTTCTTGGTCGCGATCGCTAGTGAGGCACAGCCGTATCCGAGTGAATCGCACGGCATCATCGGTGATTTCTGAATCCGGTAACTCTTGAGTGAATGGTTCGAGGTGAGCGTTATAGCCCAACTCTTTGACAACCGCTAATGCGTCATCTGCGGTGGGCGATGTTGGTCGATCGAGGTCCCAGAACTTCTTCCACATGGGAGACAACGACGACAAAGGATGATGTTGCGGTAACTCGACCACGACGCGTCGATGTGCATGTGCGGACATAGCGTGCACAAATAGCGCAAGATTGGCCACGTTGTAAAAAACGTGATGACATGTGACGACATCACAGATGGGCGTGTGAGCAGCAACGTCGGGCCAATCGCCGAGATATGTCTCAGACTCGACTCCACGTCGTTGTGCTTCGGTAGAAAACACATCGAGCATGTCGCTTTGATGATCAACTCCAACGACCTTTGCAGCTGGTGGAACAAGACCAAAGGCTGCGCGTCCACCACCACAGCCAATATCGAGAACCGAACCACCTTCAGGGAGTACTTCTAGTGCACGGTGACGTGATGGCGTGTCGACATGTACGCGAGAGTCAGGGGTGAATTGTGAAACCGGATGAATCCATGGAGATTCGGGGGCTTGTTGCATAATGCGATCTGGAATTGCCCATGTGGGGAGCGATGTTGCCCAATGTGTCACTGCGTCCATAGGGACTTTCTTAGCATCCGATACCGTTATATGGGTGTCCGTGCCCGAAAGATTGATTCCTGTCAAGGAAAACAGGCAACGCGCCGAACAGCGACGCGCATTGGACAAAATCGATCTCGTCATCGCCGCCACAATTGACGTTCTTCGTGAATACGGCGAAGCAGGCGTGAATATCAAAGACATCGCCGCACACACTGGGGTGTCATACGGGGCGATTTATCATCACTTCAAAGATCGCGATGGTCTCATACGCGCCGCTCAATTTGAGCGCTTACGGAACCAGCCCGGGCTTGATTTGGAAGCACTTGCCAACGCCCTTGATAACCCGGGCGATGTCGGAGATTTTGTTGTGCGTATTCAACAGATCGCAGACGCAATGACAGATCCTGAACGTGCAAAGGTACGACTCGTTCGCTCGTCTGTGATGACGTCGGCAACTGTGCACGAGGAATTGCGCGATGCCTTGACGGCACTTGAAACGTCGATTGTTGATGAGTTACACGTGTTGGTGAAGCGTGCTCAAGATCTCGGTATCGCAGATCCCAATATGAATCCTCGTGCTGCCGCGGTGTATCTGGAAGCACTGTCGTATGGCATCGTGCTGATGGAATTTATGGAAGATCCACCCTCACGTGAGGACCTCGCGGCGGTGTTGTTTCGCGGGTTCGCAGCCCTTCTGGCGCGTTAATCCGACTTATTCAGTTTGTTTACTTTGCGTTCACCTGTATCTCAGGTGCAATCAACTCTTGATGTTTAGGGTTCGGGGCGTGGCAAAACCGCCACATCACTTCAATTCCTTCATGGGAGATAAATAAATGAAACTCAAGCACTGGTCCCTCGCAGCAGTTGCCGCTCTCGCGCTTCCGCTGGCCGCCTGTGGTGGCGACAGTTCTTCCGATGGCTCATCAACTGGCAGCGGAGATCGGATCTTCATCTCGGGCTCGTCAACAGTTGAGCCCATCACAACCGCAGTAGCGAAATTGTTCGGAGAGGCAAATCCAAATGTCGCGATTCAAGTAGAAGGCCCAGGCACTGGTGACGGATTCGCCAAGTTCTGTGCAGGCGAGACCGACATTTCGAATGCCTCTCGAGCAATCAAAGGTTCAGAAGTAGAGACCTGTGAAGCAAACGGCATCGAATTCATTGAATTGGAAGTAGCAATCGATGGTCTCTCCGTGATCACCTCGGTGAACAACAGCGCAGTGGAGTGCGTGAGCTTCTCTGACTTGTGGGTGTTGCTTGGACCAGATGCAATCGGCCGCAACAGCTGGAGCGATGCTAACGATGCTGCGGCAGAGTTGAAGGCAAAAGTGGGTGACACCCATGGTGCAATCACCGCTCCATACCCCGATGCTTCCTTGACAGTGACTGCACCTGGCGAAGAGTCCGGAACATATGACTCATTCGTAGAACTTGTTCTTGGTTCAGTGGCCAAATCGCTTGAGGCAGAAGAAGCAGACGCTCGTCCTGACTACACAGCAAGTCCGAATGACAACGTGATTATTGAAGGTATTGCTGCCAACGACACCTCATTGGGTTGGGTTGGTTTTGCATTCGTGGAAGAAAACCTCGACACCATCAAGCCATTGAAGGTTGACGGTGGAGACGGATGTGTTGAAGCAACAGCAGAGACGATCGCATCGGGTGAATTCCCCATTGCACGCTCGCTCTACATCTATGTGAACAAGGCAAAGTTGGACACCAATGCATCATTGGCGTCATTTGTCGACTTCTACATGAGCGATGAAGGTATTGGCGTCATCGGTGCTGGTGAAGGCCAGGTGCCTTACGTGCAACTCGCATCTGCCGATCTTGAAGCAACCCGTGCGGTGTGGGCAGCGAAAACTGTCGGCACCCGCGACGGCGGCAAGTAATCGCCCCTCCTTGGCGGTTGGTAGGTAGTTCTTGGTCAACGAGGACTGGCTGGGGTGTCAGAATGGAAGTTCTGGCACCCCAGATACCACCGGCAATCTCTGAAATTATTGGTACACGGCGTAGATAAGTGAGAATGAAAAAGTGAGTACAACCCCGGTCACTTTCAAACTGTCGCGCAAACGTCAGTCGACAGACACGTCAATGAAGATCTTCTTCTTGACAGCTGCGGCAACAACATTTCTCATCACTGTCCTCATCATCTACACCTTGGTCAAAGATGCATGGGGATTTTTTATTGATGTCCCCAAAGCAGACCTGTGGTCTTTGGGGTGGTTTCCACGTCGTGGTTTCTTTGACATCAAAACACTCATCATGGGGTCTCTCATCGTGACGGGAATCGCGATGCTGATTGCAGTTCCCATCGGGCTTGGCTCGGCGATTTATTTGTCTGAATTCGCCAAACCACGGGTGCGAAAAGTATTGAAGCCAATTGTGGAGATTTTGTCGGGCATTCCCAGCGTTGTCTTGGGATACTTCGCAATCAGTTTTATTAACCCGAATATCATCGTTCGATTTTTTGATAGCGCGAACAAAGCGTTCAATATTGCAGCAGCTGGCGTTGCCGTGGGAATCTTGACAATTCCCATCATTACCTCAGTCGCAGAAGATGCTTTGCGCGCAGTTCCCAATGCTCTACGCGAGGCATCATTCGGGCTTGGTGCACGGCGCGTGTCGACAACGTTTCGCGTGGTGTTTCCCGCAGCCATCTCTGGCATTGTCGCTGCACTAATTCTCGGAATTTCCCGTGCAATTGGCGAAACGATGGTGGTGGCAATTGCTGCTGGCGCTGTCGGCGGCGGTTTGTTCTCGCTCGATCCTTTCCAGCCTGGCCAGACAATGACGGCAGCGATGGCGGCATTGGGTTTTGGTAGCGACCAAGTGGCCGGAAGCGGACTTGCGTTCCAGAGTCTGTATTTCATTGGTTTTGTTCTCTTCATCATCACGTTCTTGTTGAACCTTGTTGGTGATCGTCTAGTGCGCCGCGTGCGAGAGGAGTACTAAAAATGTCTCTTGCAAACCCACAAAAGTTTGGTGCGACAAGTGCAGCCACTGTGACGGAGCGTTTGACATCGGGACGTCGTCACGTCGGTGATTCTCTTATTGAATTCGGACTCCTCGCGGCACTCGCTTCGGCATTGCTGATTCTTCTCGCGCTGATCCTCAGTGTGTTGGAAAATGCGTGGCCCGTTTTGTCGACGCGCTTCGGAGATTTTCTGAGCAGTGGACTCGACGCATCCGATGCCTCGAGTGCCGGCGTGTGGCAAGCAATGCGTGGCACACTCACCATGGCCATCATCGTGTCGCTTGTTGCTTTCCCGTTGGGAGTCGCGTGTGCGGTCTATCTCGAGGAATATGCAGGCAAGTCGACTCTTGCTCGTCTGACACGCATCAATGTGCGCAACCTTGCCGGCGTTCCATCGATTGTGTACGGCATCTTGGGTCTGGCTGTCTTTGTGAAATTTGCTGGCGGCTTCACGGGCGGCCGTACAGTTATTGCCGGCGGACTCACCCTTAGTGTGTTGGTGTTGCCAATTGTCATCATCACAGCTTCTGAAGCCTTACGCGCTGTGCCGCGATCTATACGTGAAGGGGCATTGGGTGTGGGTGCAACCCAGTGGGAGACAATTCGATCGCATGTTCTTCCCGCAGCAGCCCCAGGCATTCTCACCGGAACGGTTCTGTCACTGTCGCGAGCCGCTGGCGAGGCAGCGCCGTTGTTGTTGGTGGGTGGTGTCACGGGCCTTTTGACGACCGGAAACCAGGGCCTGTGGGAACAAATCACCAAAGGCGGCTTCACCTCGATGCCGGTCGCGATTTTCTCCTACGCCCGCCAGACCGGCGCAGATTTCCGTGAAGTCACAGGTGCAGCCTCGCTCGTGCTTCTGGTTCTTGTTGTTTTGATTAATGCAATAGCGATTCTGCTGCGAAATCGCTTCGAAAAAAGGTGGTGACCCCAACCATGAGTAACATGACCGATATCAGAATGCCGATAGATGTTCGTGATTCTGTAGTGCCAAGAGAAGTGGTAGGACAAGTGGAAAAAGACGATTCTCTCGACGTTCCCGTGTGTGAGGCAGAAGATCTCTCGGTGTACTACGGCGAATTCCGTGCAGTGCGCGATGTTAATCTCAAAATCCGCGGACAAGAGATCACTGCGTTCATCGGACCATCTGGTTGTGGTAAGTCCACCGTGTTGCGTTGTTTCGATCGAATGAATGACCTGATCGATGGTGCGCGTATCGAAGGAAAAGTTCGCTATCACGGTGTCGATTTGTATGGAAAAGATGTTGATGCTGTCGAAGTGCGCCGACGCGTCGGCATGGTTTTTCAAAAACCGAACCCATTCCCAAAGAGCATCTATGACAACTTGGCATTCGGGCCACGCCTCAATGGAGTGAAGAAAAAAGCGGATCTCGATGCGATTGTTGAATCGTCATTGCAGCGGGCAGCGTTGTGGGACGAAGTGAAAGATCGGTTGAAGGCATCGGCTATGAGTTTGTCGGGTGGACAGCAGCAGCGTTTGTGTATCGCACGTTGTATCGCTGTTGAACCAGATGTCATCTTGATGGATGAGCCATGTTCGGCACTTGACCCGATCGCAACCAGCCGTATCGAAGACTTGATGCAGGAAATCAAGAAGGACTTCACAATCATCATCGTGACCCACAACATGCAGCAAGCTGCTCGCGTCAGCGACCGCACGGCGTTCTTCACCACCGAAGTGAACCCCGACAGCGACCGCCGCACCGGGGTCTTGGTCGAGTTCGACAGCACCCAAAAGATGTTCTCTGCCCCGTCGGATGGCCGGACAGAGGACTACATCACCGGCCGATTTGGCTAGAAACTGGGTTTTTGAGACTGAAACTGGGCTTCGGCCTCGCTATTTAGTTTCACTAGACAACTAAAAGGCCCAACAGGGGGGCGCCGTTTTCAGGACAGCCCCTGAAATAGGGCTGTATGTACTTGGAATCGTTGTTTGTTACCAATTGGTATGCGTATGCTTTAGCACTTATCCAAATTGGGGACAAACGTCCTCACATTCCAATCTGCGGGGAGAAATACATGCAGAAATTAACAGGGCGCCGCATTGCGGCACTCGCTATCAGCCTCAGCCTCGTGGCTGCGGCATGTGGTGGCAGCGACAGCGACAGCGACAGTTCAGCTGGCGGTGGCGAGCTCGCAGGCATGAAGGGAACCCTTCCGCTTGTCGATTTGTCCGATGACTTCAAGAATCGTCTCAAAGAGATTGATCCAGAACTCGACGACTACAGCTACGCCGCAGAGACATATGACTCTGTTGTGATCATCGCTCTTGCTGCTGAAATTGCAGGAACAGATGGCATTGAAATGGCCAATGAGATCAATGGCGTAACCCGTGATGGCGAGAAGTGCGACAGCTACGAAGCTTGTCTCGAACTCGTCAAGGCTGGAACCGACATTGACTATGACGGCGTATCTGGACCACTTGAATTCTCCGGAAACGGCGAACCAACAGCGGCTTCCTACGGCGTTCAGGTTTTCGGTGACGACAACCGCATTGACGATTCAAAGACCACCTTCGTTGAAGCAGCTGCACCTGCAGACGCAGACGTTGCTCAAGTACCCGTTGTGGGAACACGCGCAGGAGACGGCGAGCTGAAGATTGGTTCAATCCTTCCGCAGACCGGTTCACTCGCATTCCTCGGACCACCGGAATTTGCAGGTTTCGACCTCGCAATTGCTGACATCAATGCAGCTGGCGGTGTTTTGGGTAAGGACGTAGTGGGAATCAAGGGTGACTCTGGTGACACCACCACCGACACTGCTTCGAAGACAGTTGACGCGCAGCTTTCGCAGAACGTTGACGCAATCATCGGTGCAGCATCGTCTGGTGTGTCATTGACCGTGATCGACAAGATCACAGCAGCCGGAGTTATTCAGTTCTCACCTGCGAACACATCGAAGGCTTTCTCGACATACGACGACAAGGGTCTGTACTTCCGTGCAGCACCTTCTGACATCCTCCAGGGTGCAGTTCTCGCAGACGTCATTGCAAGCGATGGAGCATCGAAAGTTGCAATCATTGCTCGTAACGACTCCTACGGGACAGGACTTGCAGAAGACTTGGCAAAGAGCCTTGAAGCTGCAGGTGTTGAAGTAGTCATTGAGAAGATTTACGACGAAAAGGCAACAGCATTTGATGCCGAAGTAGACGCAATCAAGGCTGCAGCACCAGATGCAATCGCAATCATCGGCTTTGACGAGACCTCAAAGATCCTTGCCACCATGGTGGAAAAGGGTGTTGGTCCACAAAACGTCAAGGTGTATGGCTGTGACGGCAACATGGGTAACGCACTCGGCGAGAACTTCTCAGCCGGTAAGTAATCCATCACAATTACTGGAAAGGCCCCGGGCATTTGCCCGGGGCCTTTCTTATTGTCTGAGTGTCGGTGCCTAACGGACTGGCTCTGTAGTGATGTGAAGCGCCTTAGTGCTGACGAGCCAAAGTACCGAGATACAACTCGACCACTTTGGGATCTTTCAACAGTTCGCGTCCGGAACCTGTGTAGGCGTTTTGGCCTTGATCCAACACGTAGCCGCGATCGACTACTTGCAAGCAACGGTTGGCGTTTTGCTCAACCATCAAAATTGCAACACCCGTGGCATTAATGGCCTTGCACTGAATGAACACTTGGTCCTGGAGCGCAGGCGAGAGCCCAGCGGAGGGTTCATCTAGCAGAAGCACCGAGGGCTTCAACATCAGGGCTCGACCCATGGCGACCATCTGTCGTTCACCTCCAGAGAGTGACCCACAGCGTTGTTCGAGCCGCTCTCCCAGTCGCGGGAATAATTCAACTGCGTAGTCGAGGCGTTCTTCCAGCAAATCAGAATTTAAAAAACACCCCATCTCGAGGTTCTCTCGTACTGTCAGTGAGGGGAACACGTTGTTGGTTTGGGGCACAAAGCCCACTCCACGAGCAACCAATTCGTATGGCTTCTTGCCGGTGATCTCATCACCATTCAACAGCACCTTGCCAGAGCGGATACTGACAAGCCCCAGGACTGCTTTCAACAATGTGGATTTACCCGCACCATTCGGACCGATGATTCCGACGAATTCTCCAGGTGCAACCGTGAGGTTGCATCCATTCAAGATGTTGACTTCTGGCGTATAGCCAGCAATCACGTTTTCTACATCAATAATGTTTGTGCTCATTGGGCACCTCCCAAGTCGACATCGTGGTGAGCGCCAAGATAGGCATCGACAACTGCTTGATTAGCACCAATGTCATCGGGGGTTCCTTCGGCGATAATGCGACCTTCGGCCATCACGATCACCCAATCGGAAATCTCTCGCACCATGTCCATGTCGTGTTCCACGAACAACACCGTGCGCCCTTCGGTGCGCAGTGCCTTGATGTGCTCGAGCAAACTCTGCTTCAACGCTGGGTTCACACCGGCCATTGGCTCGTCAAGCATCACCATTTCGGGCTCTGCCATCAATGCTCGTGCCATCTCGAGAAGTTTGCGTTGTCCACCAGAGAGACCACCAGCCAGTTCATCGCGCATATGAGCCAGATTGAAGCGCGCAAGTAGCTCTTCGGCCTTTGTGGTGATTTCAGATTCTTGTTGACGCCACAAGGGCGCAAAGAAGCCACGCCAGAAACTTTCACCCTTTTGGTGCGCGGCGCCGAGTCGCATGTTTTCAATCACCGTCATTCGTGACAGTGCCTTTGTCAACTGAAAGGTGCGAATCATGCCGATGCGCGCCACTTTATGGGCGGGCATCTCATTGATTGGCGAACCATTGAACACGGTGTGGCCCGTGTCGGGGGTGTCGAAGCCAGTCAACAGGTTGAAAAACGTTGTCTTTCCCGCACCGTTTGGTCCGATGAGTGCGGTGATTTTGTTGCGGGGAATCTCAACGTGTTCAACATCGACTGCAACCAAGCCACCAAAAGCACGGCGAACATTGTCGGCAACCAGAATCGCATCTTCTTTGCGTGATCCAGGCGTGGGCGAGTAATTGACAGTGTTAGCGGACATCGAACGCCTGCTCTCTCTTGTCTCCGAATATTCCTTGTGGTCGCACAACAACCAAGATGGCTAGTGCCAGACCAGCCACGATAAAGCGCACCTGAGAGAAGTTGTTTTGGTCAACGAGCCAGGTGGGCAGAATTGGATTCGGATCGCTTGGCGTTGTTTTTGTTGCCTGCTGCAGTGTGATGTCGACGAATTGAATAAGGAACAAAAAGATCATCGTTCCGATAATCGGCCCTTTGGCGCGAGCAATTCCACCCAAGATGATGATGGTGTAGGCAAAGAACGTAAAAGTAGTTGAGAAGTCTTGAGGCTGAGACGACTGCTTATCGAGCACTAACCACATGCCCCCTAACGAGCCGATAAAGCCGCCCAAGATGAGACTTTGCATCTTGTAAGCAAAGACGTTCTTGCCAAGGCTTCGTGCAGCATCTTCATCTTCGCGGATACTCTTCAACACTCGGCCCCATGGACTACGCATCAACAAGTACACAGCCACTGCAACGACAGTGAGAAGTACCCATCCGGTCAACATCAACCACAATCGGTAGCCATCGATTTTCTGAGCCCACACAGTGATGCCGTTGGCGGGGAATGGATTGGCATTCTCCATGAAGCGAGTAAAGCCTTGAAGTCCATCGTTGCCGCCGGTGAGCCATGTGAAGCGCACCGAGTTCAAGAACAGTCGAATAATCTCTGCGATTGCAATAGTGACAATGGCGAGATAGTCGGCACGAAGACGCAATGTGGGAATTCCCAACAGCAAGGCCAACACAATGGATGCAAACACCAAGAACAACAGTGCAAATGGCCATGGCCAGTCATAGCGACTAATCGGAATACTCAGCGAATACGCGCCAACGGCAGCAAAACCTGCTTGACCAAAGTTCAACAATCCGGTGTAGCCAAAATGAACATTGAGACCCAACGCCACCAACATGTAGGCAATCGCGTTGGCACTGACAGCTGTGTAGAGAGAGTTTGAAAGTATGAGATCCCAACTCATCCGATGCGCTCCTTTCGCCCGAGAAGTCCTTGTGGTCGAACGAGCAGAACAATCACGAGAGCAAGTAGTGCACCTAATGTTTTCAACTCAACGACATTCGGGAAGACCCAGGTCCATAACTCGGTGAACATTCCCACAACAAACGATCCGAGTAGGGCGCCATACGGGTTACCCAAACCGCCCACGGTGATGGCCGCAAACATCAACAGCAAGATGATGTTGCCCATGTCCCACTGGACACCAGAGCTTGCACCGAGCATCATTCCACCCATACCGGCGAGTGCTCCACCAATCACCCATACGATCAAGATGATTTTGTCCGTATTGATACCTGTTGCCGATGCAAGATCGGGATTATCCGAGACGGCACGGATTGCTTTTCCAAGTTTTGCCCGTGACAGAAAAACCGCGAGACCAACTGCGGTCACTGCGGAAATAATCATGATGCCGATATCGCGCGGGGTAATACCAAAAGGTCCGAAATCTATTTCTGGGGTTCCAACGAATTGGTCGTATCGGCGGTTACGTCCACCAAAGAAGAACAGGTAGATATAACGCACTGCAATTGCGACACCAATCGAGATAATCATCATCGAGGTCAAACTTGTTCCGCGTCGGCGAAGTGGTCGCCACACCTGCCGTTCGAAGAGCCCCGCCATGCCTGCAGCAACCGCGATACCAAATGGGGCAGCGAGGAGGACATGTAGTTGAGGTCCGTATTTATTCAGCCAGAACGCGGCAAGCGCTGCAATGGTGACAATTTCGCCATGCGCGAAATTGGTCAACCCTGTGGTGCCATAAATAAGCGAGAGACCCACTGCGCACATCGCAATAATGAGGCTGAGTTTGATTCCGTTAACCAGTGTTTGCGGGAGTTGGCTTAAACGTCCTGGCCCAGCAGCCCGGTCGTCGCCAACAAAGAGCGATACGTTGCGATTTCCCGAGCCAATCGTGACGCCCGAATCAAAATTGATTGTGATTTCAGTGGGGCGACCCGTTTGTGGTGTCACCCCTTCGGGAAGCGAATCAAGGTCAATTGCGACGAGATACTCGCCGGTACGCAACACCGTCAGAGAGACGACACCGCTACTGTCCGTTTTTCCTGAGACGACACCGGAAGCTCCCGTTGCGGTGACTGTGACGTCCTCCACAGGAATCTTTTCAATTTCACCATCAGTATTTTTTTCCTCGACGACTGTGACAACAATGTCGCTTTCATTCGCCTCCGCAGCATGTGCCGGCGAGGGGCCAACGAATAAAAAGGACAATCCTGCTATTGCGCCGAGAAACAGTTCGCCTTTTCTCACTAATCTCATCGATTCCTGTTTCCTAGCCTCTGTGCGTATTCCGCCCAGCCCCTGTGAGGACCAAGTTCTAGAAGGTTAGTGGGTTTTCCCCAGTTGGCCTAAGGCCGTAGGAATGAACTGGGGACATTTTGGCCGTTTCCTTGAACCTATTAATACGTAACGTTTTCTTCTCATGGCCACCGACATGTGTTCAGTTGTCTCGGCACGCAATGTGGCCAAGTACTACGGCACACGCGTGGGGGTTGCCGACGTCTCTTTTGAGGTGCATCCAGGTGACATTGTGGGCTTTCTGGGGCCTAATGGGTCCGGTAAGACCACCATGATGCGGATTCTGATGGGTCTCATCCGCCCCACTCGCGGGGAGTTGTCTGTCTTTGGGGAACCGCTGGATCGCAGGAGTCATTCGTATCGCTCCCGAATTGGCTATCTCCCGGGAACCTTGGGTCTCTATGAACATATGACAGTCGGGGAGTTTCTCCACTTTCTGGCCGCGATGCGCCAGGTGGATTGTTCTCGTCGCATTGGTGACCTCGCCGAGAGGCTGGATCTTGCACTTGATGACCGCATTTCAGGGCTCTCCAAAGGCAACAAACAAAAAGTGGGAGTGGTTCAGGCTCTCATGCATTCACCTGGTCTGTTGTTGTTGGATGAACCAACATCTGGTCTTGATCCAATTATCCAACGTGTATGTGAAGACATCATCGAGGAGGAAACACGAAAAGGTGTTGCAATCATTTTGTCTTCACATGTCATGCACGAGGTTGATCAGTTAGCGAATCGCGCCATCATTTTGGCGCATGGTCGCATTGTTGTCGATGACACCGTCGAAGGATTGAAATCTCGCATTCGACGACAACTACGTTTTGAGTTTCCTGTGCCAGTGACAGCAGAGACGTTTGAAAAAATTGAAGGCGTTCATTCTGTTGTCGTCGCAGGCACAACAATGACGTGTGTAGTGGTGGGGAGTGAATCGCCATTGCTTGCGGCGGCAGCTGCCCACAAGGTTGAAAGCGTCTTTTCCAACGAGCCATCGTTAGAAGATATTTTTCTTGAACAAACAGGAAATCATCAATGATTTCTTTTCCGCTGATGAAGCGTGTTCTCATCGAGCATCGCCGGGGGATATCTGGCTGGACGTTGGGCCTGGTGGCTCTTGTCGCCATTCAGTTAGCTGTGTATCCAACAATTCGCTCTTCAGCGGGAGATTGGACCTCGCTCACCGATGCATTTCCCGAGGCGTTCAAGGAAATTTTTCGTCTACAGGACTACGCATCAGAGCGTGGATATCTCTCGACAGAGTTGTTGTCGTTCACTGTGCCATTCATTGTGATGGGGCTGGGGTGCACATGGGGTGCACGAGTTGCGACCGAAGAAGAAGATGCAGGAACCGCAGACATTGTCCTATCTCTTCCGATATCTCGCTACAACTACATCGTGACGCGAATTGTCGCTGCACTCGTGGTGATGATCGTCGTCATGACAGTCTTTTTCTTGAGTGTGCTGATCGGGACTCGGTTGCTGAACTTTTCTATCCCAATTCATCAGTACTTTGCGGCCTCTTTGAGTCTGTTTTCATTGGGTGTTTTGATGATGTCGGTTGCGGTGTGTGTTGGTGCATTAACTGCTAAGCGGACGATGGCCTTGGGTTTGTCGATGGCGTTTGCAATTGCATTGTTTGTTTTTTACTCACTCGCGCCTCTCGTGTCGATTTTTGACACGGTAAACCCGTATAACCCCATGCAGTGGACACTCGGCGCTCAGCCATTATTTGAAGGTGTCAGTGTCGGCTACACCGTGAATGTGTACGCAGGGACTTTCCCCATTTTGTTCATCGCCACAATTTTGTTTGACCGTCGCGACATCTCGGGATAGTTAGGCGAATTCTCGTGATCCGGCTACTGCTTCGGCTATTGCTTGTCGCATGCGGCTCCACTTCAGAAGAATCAAGACTGGCTATTCGGGGAAATGGCTCTAGTGGTCGTGATCACAGGTATCAACTCGTTCATCGTCGGGAACTGACGCTCGACCTTCGGCGAGTCCTTCAACGGCTGCAAAAGGGCCACAAGGATGGGGAACAATCCACACGTGAACCATTGGCGTGGTGATGCCGCCTCGAATTGAGCCAGAGGGGCAATTACCCGCTTGATCTGTGACTCCAGCGACCACACGTACTCCGCCGCGCGTAGACCAACATAAATTGTCATGGATGTGCCATTGCATTAATGGACCTGCGAAGTCGGTGAGAATTGGCGCATCAATTTCTGGGCCACCTTCGGCCATGTACATCGCAGAGACAAGTATTTTCTTATCTCCGTAGACCTTGTACACGATTGACTCGGGGGCTTCTGCGTCGAGAAAACGCCCATCATTCAGAGTGCGACCGTTAACGAAATGTTCGTACCCCGTAGATGAATCTCCAATGGAGATCCATCCTTCCTTGACCGCATCTTGATAATCAGCCCAACGAACGAGATGAGTTTGCGTGTCTACCACAAGTTGATGTGCACGCGCTTCTTGCTCTTGACTGACGCCTTCGACGCCTGAGAGATCAAGTTCAAGACCAGGGAAAAATGGTCGCGGCCAAGAGCTAGAGGTTGCGTGGCTCTCGGAGTCTCCGTGAGAGTGTTGATGTTGTACCGTCGCAAGAAGAGCAGGGACAACGAGCGAGAGAGAAATTGCTCCAGAAAAAACTGGTGTCATTACGGCTCGGATATTTTGGGCACGTTTACTGATAGTGACGACCGTGGCGAAAGCAAGCAAAGCGGCAAAACCATCTGCAATTTGAATCGATTCAGGCTCAGCGAGTCCATTGATAAACGTAATACCTGTCGTCCTTGTCAATAACCAGCCTGCAATTGCGGTGAGTTGGACCACGACAATGATTGGAACAATTCGAAATCTCGCGCGAGACAGAAGAGCGATTCCACCACCGCATTGTGCCGCTGCAAGTGTTGCCATCAGTAATGCAGTCTCTGGGTGTTCTGCGTGTGTTCCTGCAGCAATAGCGTGAATGAAGCCAGCACCAAGAGATAGACCGGCAGGCAGAAACATGTGGGATGTGGTCGCCATCAACCTGACTCTAACCAAACGTGAGTGCGGTGTGAGTCACAGGCGCGTCTCGGCCCGTTCCTTCAACGTCCGCAGTTGTTTGCGCACCATAAAGCCATCGCCTGGACCAAGTAGATATTTAGCAATCAACGATCCGAATGGGGCGTCTATGCGAGCCCGTACTCGAGAGACAAGTCGCGTCTGATTATGTTGTTCGACGAGTTCGTACGCCAACGTGAAACAGATGCGACGTGCGAACCCTTGTGATCTGCGAAAACAAAGAACAAACGAGCGTGGTTCAACAACATGGATTGCTGTGAATGAAATTGGTCCACTAGGCACGTCATCACCGTCATGAACGTTTTGCCACTCGGGGTGAATGCGAGTTGCACTCTTTCGCCCAAGATTGTCCAGGATGTCGTAGCTGTACCAGCCGGCCTTGCCGAACCCCATCTGACGAATCCATGGGAATACGTCGGCGGGTGTTGCGGCAATTGTGATTGAACGCGTCGCAACAAGTTGTGCGTCGCTGCACAGGTCATCACCCACCATCGGGCGAGCTATTTCCTCGTCTGTCGGCGCGCAGTCTCGCTTACACATCGAATTATCGGTTCATGAACGCGTCAACTGCGACACCAATTGCCGCTGCGACTCTCATGTCGAGAGTGTCATCGTCCACGCGAATTTCGTAGGTGTCCTTAATTTTGAAGTTCGCACGATTGACGTGCCCCACGTGTGTTCCAAGTGGACTCAAGATGCTGAACTGCACGCGAAACAACCACGGAATGTCGGTGATTAAACCAACGACACGTCGAGCGATTGCTTTTGCTTGGCTTGTCTCTGTCACAGTCCATTTCCCGGCTGGTGTTTCTACTGTGTATGTCGAACGGCCAAGCGATGTCGCAAAATCCTTCGTCATGGTGGCAAGTGGTGCCCCGTTGGCATCTTTCACGTCGTAGGTGGCGGCGAGTTCGATCATGCTGCGCGCCTTGATGGTGAACCACACAGACTCACCATCGGGGGTCTTGCAAGTCACCTCTTCTTTCAGCTTCATTCGCGCTTGCTCGATGGTGCCGAGTGGGGTGGGGGTGGCATCTATCAGAGACAGATACCAGATGTTTTTCATCAGTGTCAGTTTCTGGGCAAGTTCGAGCGTGTATGCCATGAGGCGATTGTAAGGGTGCTTGCACCCAGAAATTCATCGACTATAACGCTCCGATTGAAGCGTGTGTTTAGGCAAGCCCCTTCAACATAAACCGCCAGTACATCAACGGGAGTAACCAACGCTTCACAACAAACATGTCGCGGCGTTCCTTGGTGAGGTCAATGACAGGGAAAGACGGTGTTCTCTCCATGTCATAGTTGAATTCAGCCATGATGCAGGTCGAACGCGATGTCACCAATGGACACGATGCGTAGCCGTCGTATGTGGCGCCCAAAGACTGGCTCTTCATCGCCGAGACGAGATTGCTGACAAGAACAGGTGCTTGTTTGCGTACTGCGGCTCCGGTTTTTGAATTGGGAGTGGTTGTGCAGTCTCCGAGAGCAAACACATTCGAATATTGCGGATGTTGCAATGTGTGTTTGTCCACCTTGACGTACTTGCCAGGATTCTCGAGGTCGGCAAGAGGGGAGCTCTTGATCCAATCTGGAGCACTTTGTGGAGGCACGATATGTGCCATGTCGTAGTGCACAGTCAATTGCTCTGTTTCTTCACCAATTTGAATTGTGGCAGTGCGTGTCGGTCCATCAATTTGAGTGAGTTCACTCGAGAGATGAACAGTGATGCCGTATCTCTCCACGACTTTTTCTAGCGAGTCTGAAAATTCTTTAATTCCAAACATCTTGGGAGTTGGCAAGACCAGATGAACATCGATGTCTTTCAGCACTCCTTGTTTTTGCCAGTAGTCACAGGCCAGGTATGCGATTTTCTGAGGTGCGCCCGCACATTTGATGGGGCCTTTCGGCATGGTGAAAAGCGCAGTTCCTTTGCGAAGTCCTTTGATGTTTTCCCACGTCTGTTCGGCTAACTCAATGGAGTAGTTACTTGAGACGCCATTTTTCCCGAGAGTCTCTTGGAGGCCTGGAACCCGTGACCAATCGAGTTGTAATCCGGGTGCAACAACGAGCCACGAATACGAAAGAGTGGTGTTGTCGTTCAATGTGACGGTGTTTGTTGTTGGATCAATTGAGGTGGCAGCAGCTTTAATCCATTGAACGTTTTTGGGAATGACAGACGCCATTGACCGACGCGTCTTTTTTGCGGGTTCAACTCCAGCTCCCACCAGAGTCCATAGCGGCTGATACCAGTGCGTGTCCGAGGGTTCAACGATCACAATGTCGTTGATTCCTTTCTTACGGAGCCGCGCAGCAACTGTGATGCCTCCCGAACCCCCGCCAATAATGACCACATTGTGCTTTTTCATTGTTTCCCCCCAATGATCTGTTATTCGACTTTACGCCAAAAGACTGCGCAACATCCACGCTGTCTTTTCATGGATCTGCATTCTTTGCGTCAAGAGATCTGCTGTGACTTCATCGTGTGCCTCGTTAACGATGGGGTACAGAGATCGTGCGGTACGGATGACCGCCTCTTGTCCTTCCACCAAGCGCTCAATCATGACTGTGGCGCTGGGCGAGTCGCTGTCTTCTGGTATCTGCGAGAGCCGCGCGAACTCGGCGTAACTTCCTGGGGCTAACACATCGAGGGCGCGAATACGTTCGGCAATTAAGTCCACGGCGAGAGCCAGTTCGTTGTATTGGGTTTCAAACATCAGGTGCAAGGTTTGAAACATGGGCCCCGTCACATTCCAGTGGTACTTATGTGTCTTCAGATACAAGGTGTAGGTGTCAGCAAGGAGCCGCGATAGTCCATCTGCAATTGCAGTTCGATCTTGCTCTGAGATTCCAATGTGAGTGCTCATGGTGCCGATCTCCTGTTGGTAATGACGACAAGGAAAGTATATACCCCTATGGGTATATACTCAAGCTCGACATTTGAGTGTGAACTAGCAGGAACATTATGGACCAACAATCAACATTGGCCGACCAGTGGAATAGTCGGTATTCCCAGAGTGAGTATTTCTATGGCACCGAACCAAACCAATTCTTGAAAGAGAATTTCGGTTCACTCTCACGTGGGAAGGTGTTGTGTATCGCCGATGGCGAGGGACGTAATTCCGTCTTTCTTGCCCAGCAGGGTTTCGAGGTCACATCGGTAGATATCTCCCATGCCGGTATTGAAAAGACTCGGCGTCTCGCAGATCAACGCGGCGTGACGGTCGATGCAATTGTGGGCGACTTAACCGAGTTCGACTTGGGTAAAAATACATGGAATGGGGTCGTCTCCATCTTTTCGCATCTGCCGAGCGCTATTCGACAAGATCTTCATCGGCGCATTGTTGACTCTCTTGCACCCAAAGGAACGGTGTTGTTAGAGGCGTACACCGTTGACCAGATTGGTCGCGGCACAGGTGGCCCACAAGATCCCGATTACCTGATGGGAAAAGAGATGTTGCGTCGTGAATTTTCCGGGCTTGAATTTGTTTACATTGATGAACGTGAGCGCAATGTTGTCGAAGGTGCGGGCCACACCGGCATGGCGGCGGTTGTGCAGATGATTGCACGAAAGAAATAAGACCGCTATGGGCTGGTACGAAGACAAGATTTTGCCTCGGGTGATGGACAAACTCACCGGTTCGCCAGGGTTTGATGATCTTCGCCGCCATGTGACCGCGCCACTACATGGTGAGGTGTTAGAGATTGGATTTGGTTCAGGCACGAACGTGAAGTTCTTTCCCGACGCGGTGACGAAGGTGTATGCCATTGACCCAGCAACAATTGGACGAGAGATTGCCGCGCCTCGGATTGCCAAACGAGGGATAGATGTCGAATTCATCGGCCTTGATGGCGCGGTCATCGCGTTGCCCAATAACAGTGTTGATTGTGCGCTTTCTACATTGACGTTGTGCACAATTCCTGATGTCGAACAGTCACTTCGCGAGATTGCACGAGTCCTAAAACCAGGCGGAACGTTTCACTTCTTCGAACACGGGCGTGCTCCGGATGTGAAAACCCAGAAATGGCAGAATCGTTTAACGCCAGTTCAAAAATTCATCGCAGGTGGATGCCATCTGAATCGCGATATTCGTGAATTGATCGATGAGTCGCCACTAACAATTGCGGAATACGAACACAAAGACTTTGTGTCGCGCGGCGGAGGGCTGTTTCATATGCACATTGGTGTCGCACGAAAATTGTGAATCTAAATTGTCTTGCGAGATCCATTGGATGATTCAAACCGATGTTGAGTGACCATCATCGAAATTAATCATGATCAACTGACCATCACTTCTTCAGCATCTCGACGAATAGACGGTTTATTTTCCACCAGTTTTCGTGGTCGGGAAGCATGTCCTTCGAGAGGTCTGCAACGGCAAATCCAATTGTCATTGCTTGGATGAATAGCGCAAATGAATAAGGGTCAACGTCGTCGCGCGCGAGACCCCGTTGTTGTGCGTCGGTAATGACATCGACGGCAATCTGAAGAAGTTCTTGTTGGATGCGAGCAACCTCAGCGGCTAAATCGGAGTCTGATAGCGCAGCAGACAGAACATCGATGCGTTGACGCCGAGCCACAACTCGATCTTTGGTAGCAAAATCAAATCGTTGATCAAACAACATGTCAATGGTCACTTCTGCGTGAGACATCGTCGTGCGCACCAACTCCACCACTGGTCTCATCTGTGACGCGAATTGTTCTGCGAGTGCAGCGTTGATCAATTCTTTTCGATTCTTGAAAAACCAATAAAGCGAGCCGGTGGTCGTATTAGCTCGTTCTACAACATCGTGCACGCGAACTGCCCCCACGCCGTGTGAATCGATGATCTCAAGAGTCGCTTCAATCAGGCGTTGACGAGTGGATGAGTCAGGCGGTGTTGTCATACCTGTTCACAGTGTGTCAGAACGCCCAACCTCAACCGAGCCTTATGTGAATGAGTTTTCCCCGATACGGTGAAGAGTAGTGACTGTTCCTAATACAGCGTGACAGTTTCTCAACATAAGGAGCATTGGTGATGACGACATACACACTTCCCGATTTGGCATATGACCATGGTGCGCTCGAGCCTCACTTGTCAGCGAGAATCCTCGAATTGCATCATGGGAAACATCATCAGGCATATGTCGATGGTGCAAACACTACGTTGGAGAAGATCGCCGCAGCTCGTGATGCTGGCGACTACGGCTCGATTGTGGGTTTAGAAAAGACCTTGGCATTCAATATTTCCGGCCATGTTCTGCATTCTCTGTTCTGGCAGAACTTGTCACCCAATGGTGGGGGAGAGCCGACGGGACCTTTGGCTGATGCAATCGGACAACACTTTGGAAGCTTCGCTGCATTCCAAGCGCAGATGACTCATGCAACGACGACAGTTTAAGGATCGGGCTGGTCTTCGTTGTCATGGGAGCCAGTTGGTAAGTCGCTTGTCGTCGAGCAGATTTATGACCATCACGGCAATTCACTACAGGGCGCTACGCCCCTTCTCGTGATTGATGCATGGGAACACGCCTACTACCTGCAATACGAGAATCGACGCCCCGACTATGTGAAAGCAATCTGGAACGTCATTAATTGGGACGACATTTCGAAGCGGTTTGCCTTGGTGCAATAAAAAAATCTTGCCTTTAGTTAGGTATTCCTAATATCGAGGTGTTAGGCTTACCTTATGAGCAAATTTAACTTCCGATCATCAAAAATCGGTACCTCTCTTATAGCGGCGACTCTGCTGGTCGGTCTCGCCGCATGTGGCAGCAGCAGTGAAGATTCATCAACTGGTGAAGAATCGGGTGGACAGGTCACTGTGTACACCGGTCGGCACTATGGCATCGAGACCGTTTTTGACGAATTCACTGCTGAAACAGGAATTGAAGTGCGCTTCACTACCGGTTCAGATCCAGAGTTGCGTGCACGTTTGGAAGCTGAAGGTGAGAACACACCCGCCGACATCATCATGACTGCTGATGCCGCAAATATTGCACTGTCGGCAGAAGCCGGCTTGTTGGCATCTATTGACAGCGATGTTTTAACCGAGGCAATTCCCGAGGATCTCAGAGCAGCGGACAACTCATGGTTCGCTCTCAGCCGACGACTCCGCGTCATCATGACGTCGTCTGAGCGGGTCACCGATGCACCTCAGACATACGCCGAAGTTGGCGATCCGAAGTGGAAGGGCAAGTTGTGCTTGCGACCAAGTACACACCCATACACACAGTCACTGGTTGCAGGGCTAATCAACACATTGGGTGAAGACGACACTCGCACAATTGTCGACTCATGGGTTGCAAATGATCCTCTGTATATCAACTCTGACACGGACATTCTGAAAGCAATTCAGGCCGGCGATTGCGATGTTGCATTGGCAAATAGTTACTACCTCGGTCGATTACTCAGCGACGATGCTGAATTCCCCGTGAATCTCACTTGGCCTGAACAAGCAGGAGCGGGTGCGCATCTCAACATCAGTGCGGCCGCAGTCACCGCGAATGCACCAAACCGATCAGCAGCTGTTGCGTTGCTCGAGTGGTTGGCAACAAAAGGTCAGAAGTCTTTCAGTGATGCAAACAATGAATTCCCTGCAGATCCTCGTGTCGAACCAAAGGCAGTTCTTGTCGGATTTGGAACATTCACAGCAGACACGAAGTCGGTTCGAGAATTAGGTCGACTCAACCCACAAGCAGTTGAGTTGCTTTCGGCAGCTGGATACGAGTGATTCTTTACGCCTAGTTCGATATCGAGATATTGGACAGTACATTCATGAGACCTATGCGACTCAAACTTGGAGACATGTTTGGTTGGGCGACGATCCTTGGGATCGTCGCCCTCGTCGCGTCTCCTGTGTTGGTGTTGGCGTGGTCGTGGCGAGATCCATCCGGCGACGTGTGGGCAGAACTCTGGCGAACTCGACTGCCAGGGATGATCAGCACCACTGCGATTCTTCTTATTGCCGTCGTGGGAGGAACTGTCGTTCTTGGGACATCTCTGGCGTGGCTTGTCAGCGCTTTTCACTTTCCTGGCCGGCGCGTTGTTGGATGGTTGCTCGTGACGCCGCTTGCGATACCGGGCTACATCGGCGGTTTTGTCTGGCTTGACACGTTGTCGAATGTTGTCGGGGCAAGAGGCGTTCGTTCTCTGTGGCTGTGTGCATTGGTCCTGATCGTGTCGTTGTATCCGTATGTGTTCTTGTTTGCTCGAGCTGCATTTGCAGATCAAGGTGCAGACACACTGGCAGCTGCTCGCAGTCTTGGTCTTGGATCATGGGGTGCTTTTTTTCAGGTCTCACTGCCCATGGCTCGACCTGCAATTGCGGCAGGTGCAGCACTTGTTGCGATGGAGACATTGACAGACATTGGAACAGTGCGATTGTTCAATGTCAGCACTTTGTCGGACGGAGTGATGCGTGTGTGGTTCGGAACTGGTGACCTTGGTGCAGCAACTGAGCTTGCTAGTGCCTTAACAGGTGCAGCACTTTTGTTGATCGCCTGTGAACGTTTGTTACGTCGTGGTGGTCGTCAATCACGGGCATCTGCAGAAAAGGTCATGTCGCCACGCACTCTCACGGTATTTGGGAACGCCGTAGTACTCAGTGTTGTGGTTGTGGTATTGACGATTGCAGTTGTTATTCCCGTCGCTCGCCTTATTAATTGGTCCATCGAATCCAATCGTGCTGGGACTGCGTTAACAGTTGCGGGCGGAATTCGTCATCATGCAGGAAACACGTTGATGTTGATGGCGGCAGCAACTGTGACAGCAATTGTTATCGGAACGATTCTTGCTCTGGTTGTGGCACATCGGGGACGTCTTGCGCGATTGGCTGGTCGCGTATCAACAGTGGGCTATGCGATGCCCGGACCAGTGGTTGCAGTCGGGGCAGTCGTCATGCTCGCCGCCGTCGATCGCCGCGATGTTCTTCCCGACAGTTTCTTGCTTGTGGGCTCTGTTATCGGACTTGTCTATGCACTCGTTGTTCGCTTCATCGCAGTCGGCTATCAAGGTGTTGAAGCCAGTCTCGAGCGCGTCCCTCAGCCCGCAGTGGAAAGTGCTCGTGTCCTGGGTGCGGGGCGGATGCGAACAGCTTTCACTATCGAGGTACCGGCAGCTCGGTTCGGCATTCTTGCAGCAACCGCATTGCTGGCTGTTGACATCACCAAAGAGTTACCGATCACGTTGTTGTTGCGACCTTTCGGTGTTGACACATTGTCGGTGTGGGTGTGGCAGGCCACTTCTGAGAGTCTTTGGGCGCAAGCAGCCGTACCCTCTTTGGTGATGGTGTTCATGGGAATGTTCTCTGTTGGGCTCTTGCTCGTTGCTCTCGAACGTGGTGCGGAGTTGGTGTCGTGACATTCGCAGTCGAAGTGCAACAGGTGACATGTCGTCTCGGTGAACGTGATGTGTTGCACGGTGTCGATCTTGCAGTGAACGCCGGCGAGCTGATCACATTGGTGGGACCAAGCGGTTGTGGAAAGTCGACCCTGTTACGCGTGATTGCTGGGCTTGAAGAAGCAACGTCTGGGAAAATTGTTGTCGGCGGAGTTGACGTGACTGCAATGCCTGCAGAAAAGCGTCATGTCGGTCTCGTGTTTCAGTCGAATGCGCTGTTTGGACATTTGCGTGTCGATAAAAACATCGCGTTTGGTCTGCGTCATCTGCCAAAACAGGAACGCCGAGAGCGCGTTCAAGAAATGCTCGAGTTGGTCAAACTCGGGAATCTGTCGCGTCGATATCCCCATCAATTGTCTGGTGGTGAACAACAACGTGTTGCATTAGCACGAGCTCTTGCGCCACAGCCACCTGTTGTCTTGTTGGACGAACCATTTGGTGCACTTGATGAAGTATTGCGTGAAGAACTTGGCTGGGAAGTAAAAGACATTCTGACGAAGCGCAATACTGCTGCAATTCTTGTCACTCATGATCGTCACGAAGCAATCACACTGGGCGACCGAGTAGCAGTGATGCAAGACGGGAAAGTTCTCCAGTGCGATGTTCCACGTGTTGTGTATGAACAACCCATCACCCGATTCGTGGCAGATTTTCTTGCCGTCGCGTCATATGTGCCGGCAGAAACTGGGGAACAAAAACTTGTGCGACCTCATCAGTTAGAAGTCATTGCTGGTGGCCCGCACACAGTGATGCGGGTGGAATTTCTCGGCTCAACACATCGCTACACAATTCGCTCCCACGACGGCTCGACTCTCGTCGCCGATCTGGGCCCGAGAAACCCGCTGGACGCCGGCGATTCTTGCGATGTTCGGGTCTTGAAAAACTCATAGCGCGCGAGCGTCGAATAGGCATTATTCCGCGTCGTTGCGCTTAGTGCGAAAAATAATGAGAGGCTCTTTTCATGAGCAAGGAAATGCCGCAGAAACTTATTTCAGATATGCGCAATGTGCGTTATGGCGAAGTGCTGGGAGTGTTCGTCCGCGATAACAATCTGTATGCAGAGGTGTGGGGAACACAGATGCTGCACGATTGTCCGTTGGACTGGTGGAATTCACTTGACCCTGAAGAACTGAAGAGCGATCTAGGTTCGTTGGCTATCAAGATGAACGGTCCGCGTTATTGGGTGCTCGATGGATTCGGCAACAAGACAGCACATATCGAACCGGTGATTCGAGAATTCAATGGATTGCCGATGCGCCGGATTGCGACAGTTGAATTCAAACCAGGTGAAAAACCGATGACTGCCCCGTATGAAGAACGACATGTCAATCGTGGTGCCGTGTTCTTTTGGGATGCTGGCACAGAGGTCTATGAACTTGTCCGGCCCGATGGAGTTGCATACGTGATGCAGGCATTGTGCACTGCAGTCGATCCGACAATCTCTATTGACACCGTTGCAGACTTAGGCGGCAAACTTCAGTTACCAGAAGGGTGGTCGTATCGCACACGAACTCTTGATGAGGACCTCGTTGTTGATACATCAGATCATCTCGCCACCGTCGTGCAAGATGAATATGAAAATTCCTACACCTTGCCGAACTAGAAGTTCCCGGCGGCTATCGCTTCCGATGTCCAGGTAACCAAGAGTTTTGAACTCAGATTGATAGCGGTGGCCGCCTGACTGAGTAAGATTGAAACTGTGTTTAATCTTAAAATGTCGCGCATGTGGGTCGTTGCAATTCTCACTGCGGTTGTGGCGGTTGGGTCTGCCAGTAGTGAAGTTCAGGCACTAAAGGTGACGATCTCGCAATCGGGCGCACGTGCGATCACTGTCAATGTGGGCAAGGCCAATGCAAAGAAGCGAATCATCGTGGAATTGGGATCTGTTCGTGTCAATCCGAAAACAGGCGTCTCGAGTAGTCGTTTTAAGAAACTAGGAACGTTTCGCACCGACACGCGGGGTCGCGCGACAATTTGTAAAACACTTGGTCTACCCAAGAATCCAATTCTCAGAGTTCGATTAGGGAAGAAGATTTTGGTGCAAAGAAAATTTCCGAAAAAGGTCACTTCTTTAACCTGCGGTAACACCCCCAATAATGAGGTGTCATCTGGCGTGAGTCCGCCCACTGATGGTGTACCCGCGGCAACTGTCGAACAAACGCTTGAAGCACCACGAGATCTGCGTCTCAGTGAGGTATCTGACACGGGTCACTCGTCGTCAGATGGAATCACACATGCAACGTCTCTCACATTTGTTGGATCAACATCACCTGGCAACCAGGTGCAATTGTTCGTTGGAGGTGCGCCAATTGGAGATCCGTGTCTGACTCTTTCTAGTGGAGTATTCGAATGTGCACTTTCTAATGTTGCTGAAGGCGGCTATCAGTTCTCTGCGAAAGCAATCCAAGGTTCTTTGGTGTCCGAGATGTCATCACAAGTTTCCATCACAGTTGACCGCACCGCACCCACCGTAACGATGGATTCAGAAAAGGACTTAATAGGAAAGAATGCAAGCACGCGAGTAAACATCGCTTCGAATGAGGAGATTGCACCGATGCAACTCTCGGACATCTCGTTGTTCTGTTCAATGACAGGTGGATGTGACATTGCATCACTCACCGGCTCTGGTTCTAACTATTCATTTACATTCTCCACAATTAACAACGAAGCCAACGGAGGTGCAGTTGTTTTGGAAGTTGGTTCAATCTCCGACCTAGCAGGCAATTCATCTGTAGTGCGTGTTGTCACGAGTATTGGGTATGACATGTTCGGTCCGACTTACTGGATGTCTGTTGTTGATGGCCAACGCTTACGACTCGTTTTCGATGAAGTGCCATACAACATGACGATTGATGATTTTGATATTGGGCTTTATGGCCATGACGCTAATGGGCTTTACTTCACCGGATTCATCAACAGAAATAACCTTTCTGATCTCACCTCTGTTTCTGACGATGGAACGATTTGGGAGATGACCCTCTCTCCCAATATCCAGGGGCAAATAAGCGATAGTCAAAATCCGTGGTACAAACTGCATCTCACTGGGTCGATTGAAGACGAGTATGGCAATCTCAATGGAGAAGCTGAATCAGGCAACACGCAAAGTGAGTCAGATATTTCGAACTGGCCGTGGCCGTATGCCTAATCAAAAATTCGTTGACGTGCTCAGGTAAGTGACTGGGGTAAACCCTCACGAGAAATAGTGGCTAGCGGCTGAGAAGGTGATGTTGATTCTCCTTGGATGTATTCGGTGTTTTTTCTATAGAAATAGTTTGATTCTGGGCTGGTATGACGACAAAGTATTACCGCGGGCAATAGACAAACTCACTGGGTCAACAGGCTTTGATGATTTTCGTCGCCATGTGGCCGCACCACTGCATGGTGAGGTGTTGGAGGTTATTTCTGGGTCGGGGACGAATGTGAAGTTCTTTCCCGATGAGGTGACACAGGTGTATGCCGTTGCCCCAGCGACATTTGCACATCGGCGTCGCAAAAAATGAGCCCAAATAGCCTTAGACAAAACAATGGTGACAGTCGAAGTCGTAGAAGGCTGCATTGCTGACCTCAGGATCTGATAAGACAGGCTGAATCTGAGTTCGTTCGAACTGCCTGCAATGCGATACCTATAACAGCAGGGAATTAAGAGGGGTCCTTGTGGCATAGACGTTCTCATTAACGATGCCATTGCTGCAAAAGCAGGTGTCGTGAAGGTAGGTATGTATGTCAAGTTCGAAGTCGTCGATTACAGCCCATTCGTCCGCTGATGATTGACGTTTTGGCAATCTGACAATTTGAGCGAAAGACGAAGCGTTTATCGTCTTGTAATTGAAAGTGAAACTTTGGTGGCCATCTTTGGGTACGGCGACTTCCTGTCTACTGTTAATTTCAGTGTGCATCGTCCCTTTTTACTGGGCGTTATCAGTTTCTTACCGACTATTTGACACTGACCTGCGGACACTTTCCACGTTTTTTGACCTTTGGATGGTGTCGACATAATCTTGCGTAACAAAATTTTTTGTCGAACTTTGGCGCTGTTTAATTTTATGGAAAAACCCGCAGCGGCTCTTACTGAAGTGGTAGTTGATGCTGGATCATTTTGACTGTTATACGCCGTCACCGTGTATGTCACTACGCGACCATTACGCAGACCATTGACATCACATGTGTTCAAAGTGGTCTCGCATAC
>JBEDHS010000160.1:0-3396 GCA_041173945.1 Actinomycetota bacterium | reverse complement strand
GCCGTGTCCATGTCACGGTTGAGTTCGACGTGAACTTCACAACACAGTCATCATCTTGTGTGACATGAACAGACACACCTGTTGTGGGAGAGACATCTGCAAAACAGTGTTCCCGTGTGACGTCGGCGGCGTTCACCGAAGCGGCGACATTGACCACAACTCCACCGAAAATGAGAAAACAGATTGCGGCGAATACTCCAGCAAGTTTTGAAGAGTTCTTAGCGTCAGGCACATCGAAAATCTAACATCGAAAAGTCTTAGACTGTTTGTCTCGTCCGCGACTTTTCGCAACTGCCGATTTTCTGAAATCCCTATCAGACAGGGCTTTCCTTATTTCACGAGCCCAGGGGGCAGTGTTGCCGTGTCGAAAAAAGCGAAGAAGTCCTTGGCTGACTTATTGAGATAACGATTGACATTCTTCATACGCCGATCAAGCACAGTGCCTTGTCTGTCGGTCGTCCCGAATCCGCTATATGTAGTCGCTTGCGGCCATGTGCCGTTGATGTCTAACTGCATCGCCGTCAAACAATCGAGAGTTTTCAAGATGTCTGCGAACATGTCGATGTCGACATCACCGGCGACGGCAAACAACAGTCGACCATCGTTTCGTAAACATGTTGCCGAACGAAATGTGTAGATGACTTTTCCGTAGTCATTACCCCAGTGCGTGTCGCGAAATTCCTCAAGCGATATCTCACCGTTCATCAACATCGGTGGCAAATTTTGTCGCAGCGTTTTCCACGAACCGTCATCAAAAAGATCTCGACCGAGAACTCCGACCGTTGCAAACCCAGCATGATCAATTGCGAAGGTCGCTTGATCTTCACGAAGTGGCTTCAGCATCTTTCCTTCTGTGAAGTACCCACCTTGGTGATGTTCAAAACGAAATCCGCCGTTGAACGCCAACAACAAAGATGGAACGGCAGCCTTCATAATGCGACTTCCGTTATTCCATGTTCCACCTGGTAATTCGTTGCCATTAAATAGACCGGCGGTTACTTTTGATTGGTCAATCACCACTGCCGATGCAACAACAGATGCAAAGTCTGCAAAAGGTCGAAAAGAAGTGGCGTATGCAATTGGCTCGCCCCTCAGTTCGGCGAACGACACCCATTCCCCTTCACCAGCCAGCGCAGGTGCCACCACCGGCGTCACCGCCGTGGGTTTACTTCGATTGTTAATCAACTTGTTCTGTGGATTCGGAACAGTAGGTGTAGCGATGGTTGTTGACGTCACCGTCTCGCCAGCACCGTTGTTTATCTCAAGACCAAGTTCAGTCGCAGCTTCAGTTGATGGTGGATCTGCTTTCAACCATTCTTCAAGCTTGTCAACAACAGCTCCCATATGGTTGTTCCGTGCCCACGCTGCAACATTTTGCTGTACAGAATCTCCTGGGTGATCGAAGATGTATGTCACCAAGGACACACCGACAATCATCGAAAAAGCAATGACCAACGCAAAAAGAGTTGTAAAAATCCGATGACGACGGATGAACTGCATGACTGAATTAATGCTTATATCGCTCGATAGCAGCTTTGATTTCTGCTTCTGCAGCAGCCCGGTTTGCCCACCCACCCGTTGTCGATGTTTTTTCGGGTTCAATCAATTTGTAGACCTCGAAAAAGTTTCCGATCTCAGCGAGAAGATGATCAGGAGCGTCGGATAAATCGCCATATTGGGCATAACGCGCATCGCGAGCGGGAACACACAGCACCTTTGCGTCTGGACCCTTCTCGTCCTCCATCCAGAAGACACCAATAGGTCGAGCCCACAAGTGACAACCAGGAAATGTTGGTTGAGGAAGCAGTATCAACGCATCAAGTGGATCGCCATCTTCACCCAATGTGTGTGGGAAGAATCCGTAATCCAGCGGATACTGCGTGGCGGTAAAGAGAGTGCGGTCGAGCCAAATCTCGCCGGTCTCGTGATCCATTTCGTATTTGTTGCGAGACCCCTGTGGAATCTCAACAACCATCTCAATTTCCATTGGGTCAACTATAAGTGGGGATTCCGTCCCGCTACAGCCACTTTCTATTGAAAGTTCTCTAAAGAAAATGGCTCTTCATTGATCTCGCGCGATTGGTAGCTAATCACTACGACAGCAATGTGTCGTCGTGGTTAAACACCACTTTTTTCTTGGGTAGTGTCTGGCCATGACAGGCACCCTGAGTACTTCACGTCGGAAAGTTACTTTAGGAATTGCGGGGCTTCTCGCTCTGACGCTGATGCCTCTTAACTCTGTGTCGGCATCGGTGTCATCTGCTGCATGGGCTCCAAAAGATCCGCCGTCAATCTATGACCCCAACGCAGGTCCGAATGCAACACGGCGTTCAGATCCACAAAACGAGATCTGCGCAACAGACATTTAACTTGATTGTCTCGAATCAGTGGATGCATTCATTAATAACTCTTGGGTAAAAGGAACGCCCACCGGAAGAAACGGGTATGGCGGTACTTCGGAATGGCAAATCTTGGGTCTCGTGAATGAAGACACAAAAGATCTCGTCGAAGCAAGAAATGCAATTGAATACAACGGCCACATTGTCCATAACATTGACCTCTTTGGCACGTCAGTCGATGGTTTTAGACCTGCGTGGGAAAGCGGGCGCAGAACAACCTACTGTGCGGTCATGAACGATGTCTGCGTCCGTTACGGGAACCTTCAAGCGGGCATTCCATTTCGCGTCACGTATCGATCAAGTTGGGTGTTACCGACTGCACTTTCATCGAAATTGTCTAACGTTGAATTAACAGTTGAAAAACTTGCACAATCTGGGGCAACTCGAGTCACGATTGTAGGTACACCATTGGAATACATAGGTGTGGCCGACGAAGCAGACATCACTAGTCCAGATGGAAGAGGCGGCTGGATTAGCCGTGAATTCTCTGCCGGAATGATTGACGGTCGTTTTTATAAACGCCTGAAAAGAGAATGCATCGAAAAACCAACGTTCACTGTGTCCAATAATGCATACGGATACGCATTGCCCGAATTCACGGATGGAAAGCTTGACCTCAAAGTCTCTGCTCCGCATTTCCGTCCTGATGGCGCAAATAAACATATTGGTATCTATGAAGCGTCCATTCCGCTGGAAACTGCTCAATGCCTCTGGGGTTCCAGCATTGCTGCGGATTCTGCATTTGCTATCGACGTTGTGAACCCCCAGACCGGAGGGGCAAAACCTGCCACACCAAGTTTTACTTTCACTTCAACAGGCTTTTCGATCTCGGCGCGAGATTTCACTTATTCGGCTCCGACCGTTCGAGTTGCGCCATTACCGCGACCGAATAAGCCCGCTCGAGTATCGGTCAAAGCATCAAAAGGTTCAATCTCGACCACCTTTACTCGTGCAACTGGGACAAAGTACAGCGCAACAGCAACAAAAGGTTCTGTCA
>JBEDHS010000159.1:0-4160 GCA_041173945.1 Actinomycetota bacterium | reverse complement strand
ACCCTGGCTCATTCCTACACATCGGGAAAGCTGCCGATAGTGCACGCCGATTTGTATCGACTTTCCACAATTGGAGAAGTGGTCGATTTGGGTTTGCGTGAGCAAGCCGATTTGGGTGCAGTGGTTTTGGTTGAGTGGGGCGATGTAGCGGCCGATGTGTTGGGCGATGCGTTGTGCATACGTCTTGAACACGACATCGATGATGACAATGCACGACTCGTGGACGTAACGGTGAACGGACATGGTTGGGATGTGCGATGGGAACGTCTGCGCCAGGCTCTCCAGAAGTGGACGACAGCATGATTTTGGGAATCGAGACGTCGGTGGACCATGTCGCTGTTGCCGTCGGTGATCATCGCGGAATTCGTGGGTCTGTGTCGGTGGCAAGCGATCGTCGTCATGCTGAATCTTTGACTCCGATGATTTCATTCTTGATGAATCAGTTGGAGATAGAGATGGTTGATCTCTCAGCCATCGCGGTGGATATTGGGCCGGGGTTGTTCACCGGAATGCGCGTTGGAATCTCGACTGCGCAAACAATGGCGTGGGCGCTCGACATTCCCGTTGTTCCCATCTGCAGTTTGGATGCTGTGGCAATGAATGCAGGATGGTCAGATGTTCCTGTTGCGGCCGCTCTCGATGCGCGACGTGGCGAGATGTATTGGGCTGTGTATCGAATGAGGGGAGTTGGTCTTGAACCTCAACGACTGACCGAGCCCGTTGTGACATCCCCCGACGATATGGCGATTCATGTGGCTGATCGCGGAGAAGAGATTCTCTGTGTTGGCTCGGGCTTTCATCGATTCAGCGACATGTTCGACGCGTTGACATACGCAACAATTGCAGATCCGAGCATGGCGCACCCGACAGCAGAAAATGTAGTCACCGCAGCGCTGCATCGGGTTGCACGAGATGAGACAGTGTCCGCTAACGACGTAGAACCCATGTACCTGCGCGCGCCAGATGCGGAGATTAATTGGAATATTCGTGAGGTATCACGATGAGTTTCATGCGCGAGCGTTCAGTTGACACTTTGACAACAGAGACGATGCGACGTCGTCACTTGAAAAAAGTGCTGGAGATTGAAGAGCAGCTGTACCCGCGTCCATGGACACACCGCACATTTGTCAGCGAGTTATCGCAGATGCGAATGGGCAACCGCTACTACTTGGTGGCCTACGTTGGCGATGTCATGGTCGGATACGGCGGCTTGATGTTCTCTGGAGACGATGCACATATCACCAACATTGCTGTCGATCCGCAATGGCAAGGTAGGGGCGTGGCCACCGAGATGATGCTCGATCTCGTGTTGTTGGCTCACGATCGTGGATGCACAGCAATGACATTGGAGGTACGACACACCAATGTTGTGGCGCAAAATCTCTACCGACGATTCGGATTTGTCCCTGCCGGGGTGAGGAAGCGTTACTACGAAAACACCGATGATGCCATCGTGATGTGGGCGCACGGAGTGGACACCGAAGAATTCATGGAGCGCATTCGCCTGATTGAATCGAGGCGGTCATGAAAGTTAATGAATCAACAGTTGTTCTGGCTATCGAAACAAGTTGTGATGAAACGGCAGCTGCCGTGGTGATGGGCGGCAGTGACGTGTTGTCGTCAATTGTCTCCAGCCAAATTGATATTCATGCACGCTTTGGCGGTGTTGTCCCCGAAGTCGCAAGTCGTGCACATGTGGAGTCGATCATTCCCGTCGTCAACTCGGCAATCGAAGAAGCGGGCATATTGCCCTCACGAATCGATGTCGTGGCGGCAACTGCTGGCCCCGGTCTGATTGGCGCTTTGTTGGTGGGTGTATCAGCTGCAAAGTCTTTGGCACTGGTGTGGGATCGACCGTTCATTGGCATCAATCATCTCGAGGCGCATCTGTATGCAGGCCTTCTCGATGACCCGACGCTCGAGTTTCCTCTTGTTGTGTTGTTGGTGTCTGGCGGACACACGATGATTATCGAGATGCGGGGCCATGGCGACTACACCGTCCTTGGCCGCACCATCGATGACGCCGCTGGCGAAGCGTATGACAAAGTCGCGCGTTATTTAGATATTGGATATCCCGGTGGTCCAGCAATCGATGCACTTGCCGCACACGGGCGCCCCGATGCAATCGACTTTCCTCGCGCCATGTTGCACGACGGTTTGAATGTGTCATTCAGTGGACTCAAGACAGCTGTTGTGAATTATGTGAAGAAGAATCCCGATGTCGCAGATGCCGATGTCGCAGCATCGTTTCAGGCTGCAGTTGTCGATGTGTTGTGCACAAAAACAATCAAAGCAGCAGAGCAAGTTGGCGCAAAAGGGATTGTGTTGGGTGGAGGAGTGTCGGCAAATTCCGCCTTGCGTGCAACCATGACCGAACGCGGAGAACAAAAAGGATTTAAAGTCGCGCTTCCCAGTCGCGCTATGTGCACCGACAATGCCGCAATGATTGCTTCTGCTGCGTGGTATCGCATGGCAAGTGATGGCCCCATGGATTTATCGTGTGGGGCCTATCCGAATTTGAAATTGGCCGAGGTTCCTCGATGAGTCGTCTGCCATTGGTGTTGGGAGGACGGGAGTTTCCCATCCCCGTTGTTTTGGCTCCCATGGCGGGCGTCACCAATATTCCGTTTCGTGCTCAATGCCGCAAGTTTGGCCCCGGGCTCATCTACGTCAGCGAAATGGTGATGGCAACAGCGTTAGTGCACGGCAACGAAAAGACTCAAAAAATGGTTGCATTCGGTGACGATGAAGATTTCCGCAGTCTGCAGATTTACGGAAGCGATCCCGATTTTGTCTCACGCGCAGTCCGCCAATTGTGTGAACAAGACATCGCCGATCACATCGACATGAACTTTGGTTGCCCCGCACACAAAGTGACACGCAAAGGCGGTGGTGCAGCAGTTCCCGTGAAGAGAAATTTGACGCGTGCCATCATGCGCGCCGCAGTAAAAGCAGCAGAACCCTATGGTGTGCCCATCACGTGCAAATTCCGCATCGGAATCAGCGACGACCTTGTCACTTTTCTCGACACAGGTAAAGCAGCAGAAGATGAAGGCATCGCGATGATCGCGCTGCATGCTCGCACAGCAGAACAGCACTATGCAGGCCACGCGCAATGGGATCGCATTGCCGAGTTGAAACAAACAGTCACGTCAATTCCCGTTCTTGGCAATGGCGACATTTGGGAAGCATCAGATGCTGTGGCAATGATAAACCACACCAATTGCGATGGTGTTGTGATCGGACGCGGATGTCTTGGCAAGCCATGGTTGTTCCGCGATCTGGTGGATGTCTTTTCTGGTCGTGAGGTGTCGGCGGCTCCCACATTGGGATTCGTACTCGATGTGATGGTGGAACATGCTCAAGGGCTGATGCAGGTGATGGGTGATGATTTCGGAATTCGCAATTTCCGCAAGCATTGCGGTTGGTATCTCACGGGTTATCCCGTTGGCGCTGAAGTACGTCGTGCATTTTCTACAGTGCACTCGTTAGAACAACTTCGCGAGATTGCTTCGCGTCTCGATCGAGAGATGCGTCTCGTCGACGGTGGTGAACGACTGGCACGCGGTCATACCAACGGCCCGATCAAAGTTGTCTTGCCCGATGGCTACCTCGACAATCGCGACGACATGACCGTTCCTGATGATGGCCGTGAGATGGCATTGAGCGGAGGATAGACGTGTCGCGACATATTGTGCTTGCGTCTCGCTCGCCACGTCGTGTTCAACTTCTCGCCCACGTAGGTATCGCGCCCGAAATCATTCCCGCCGATATTGATGAAACACCACACAGTGGTGAAAGTGCGGTGTCGTACGTGGAACGACTAGCGCAAGAAAAAGCGCTGGCAGTGGCACAGCGATGTGACATTGCAAACGCTCAAGTTCTTGCTGCCGACACCACCATCGAAATTGACAACGACATTTTGGGTCAACCCATCGATCGTGATGATGCCCAACGCATGTTGCGCCGTCTAAGTGGTCGTACTCATCGAGTGCACACGGGTGTCGCTGTAGTTGACGAGGCAGGGGTGCGGTCATTGGTGGTCACCACGTTGGTCATGTTCGTGCCTGTCACCGACGAGATGGTGCGTTGGTATCTCGACACCGAAGAATGGCAGGGCAAGGCGGGCTCGTATGCCATCCAGGGCCAAGGGGCCACCT
>JBEDHS010000158.1:0-15516 GCA_041173945.1 Actinomycetota bacterium | reverse complement strand
CAATTACCCAAGGCGGCCTCTTCCCCATCGCCTACACAATCGGTACCGACTTCAAGCCAGCAAAGCGTGAACCACTCAGCAAGATCCTTCACTGGGATGCTTGGTGATTCGTGGAGTCATTGATCACCACAGAAATCCACGATGGCGCATTCGTCATCATCATGAACGATGGCAAAGCAAACGCGATGTCGTTAGCGATGCAAGAAAGTATTAACGCAGCCCTCGATCACGCTGAAGCCGCGCAACTTCCTGTGGTGCTCAGTGGACGCCCAGGATTGTTCTGTGCGGGATTTGATTTGAAAACACTCGCCGCAAGTGGCCAACCTGCTGTCGACATGTTGCGTGGCGGACTTGATCTGTCTGTGCGGCTTCTTGAATTTCCGACACCAGTGATTGCGGCATGCACAGGACATGCGATTGCCATGGGAATCTTCATTCTCACAAGTTGCGATTACCGCATCGGAGCCGCTGGGGATTATCGCTACAGCGCCAATGAAGTTGCAATCGGAATGACCATGCCATGGTCGACAATTGAAATTCTTCGACAACGACTGACCCCTACCGCAGTGACGCGCGCTGTTTTATTCGCAGAAAACTTCACACCCGACAATGCGATCGCGATGGGAATAATTGATGAGGTTGTGCCTGCCGATGACGTGATGAGTCGCGCGATCTCTTTTGCACAGCAATTAGCGTCACTTGATAAGACCGCCCATGCCGGCAGCAAGAAACGATTGCGAACCGACACACTCGCTGCAATTCGAGCCGGGCTTGGAAAAGACGTAACTGGCTGGAAAAAACAGTTTCTTTCGTAACTGAATTCTTCGGCGCGCTAATCGACTAATCGCAATCCGCTGGGGGCGATTGATTGGTCAACGAACGGCAAGTCGACCACAAATTCTGTGCGATGTGCGGGAAACACATGGTGCGATACCAATACAACTTTGTCATCCACACTCGATGTTGTGCGGACACAACGCAACACCGGCGAACCAGTGGGGATCTTCAAAATCTGTGCTTCGTCTTGTGTGGCTGCATCTGCACCAATAGTTTGTGTCGCCCCGCGCAAGGGAACATCGAGCAATTCATAGAACGGAGAACGCTCCACATCAGCACGTGACAAATTTTGTCCCAATTCACTGGAACACCACACCGTGACGATGGCAAACGGTTCCCCGTCTGCCAAATTGACTCGTCGAACACGCAACACGTGAGTTGTGCCCAATGCACGCGCGACGTCTTTAGGTGCTTTTTCAAATGCAAACTCGAGCACGTGGCGCTGCGGAACTGCACCCGATGCGCGCATCTGATCTTCGATCGTCGCCAAACGTGCGAGCGGTTGCCGCACGGTCTCTCCCGAGACAAACCAGCCAAAGCCTTGGCGCGAATTCACCAAATTGTCCTCGCGCAAAATCTCGAGGGCTTTGCGCACTGTCACTCGACTGACCTGAAATTCCGCAGACAGATCCGCTTCACTTGGCATGAGACGGCCCGCGACATACTCCCCTGAGAGGATTCGACTCCGCAGTTCCTCTGCGATTTGGTGATAGCGAATTGTGCGCACTTGTATTAGAGTTGTATACACAGCGAAAAAAAGCAAGTCCATTCCACTTGCGCGACGAAAGGTTGCCCACATGGCCGTTACCGCCGGAACCCCCATCGAACTCGTCGAGGGCGTCTATAAGACATTGACTGCAAACAGTGAACTGGGACGCAAACGACTCGGTCGTCCCCTCACCCTCGCCGAAAAAATTCTGATCAATCACTTGGTCGATCCTGCGAATCAGGAAATGGAGCGTGGCCGTAGCTACGCAGACTTCACTCCCGATCGTGTCGCAATGCAAGATGCCACAGCACAGATGGCGCTTCTGCAATTCATGACTGCGGGTCTTCCCACAACTGCGGTTCCCTCAACGGTGCATTGCGATCACCTCATCTTGGCTAAGCGTGGTTCAAAATTGGACCTCGTTGACGCAAACGACACAAACCGCGAGGTGTACGACTTTTTGCGTTCGGTCAGTGCGAAGTACGGCGTTGGTTTCTGGGGCCCGGGCAGCGGCATCATCCACCAAGTTGTTCTCGAAAACTACGCATTCCCTGGCGGAATGATGATTGGTACCGATAGCCACACACCCAACGCTGGCGGACTTGGAATGGTTGCCATTGGAGTCGGTGGCGCAGATGCCGTTGACGTCATGACCGGCTTTCCGTTCAACGTTCGGTGGCCAAAAGTCATCGGTGTGAAATTGAGTGGAACACTGTCGGGTTGGAGCAGTCCAAAAGATGTCATCTTGGAAGTTGCACGTGTGCTCACCGTTGAAGGTGGCACAGGTGCGATTGTTGAATATTTCGGACCTGGTGCCGACAGTATTTCGGCGACCGGTAAAGCAACAATCTGCAACATGGGTGCAGAAATTGGAGCCACCTGTTCAGTATTCGGCTACGACGACAACATGGCCGCATATCTGCGTTCCACGGGGCGCAGCCAAATCGCTGCTGCCGCAGACAAAGTGGCAGACGACCTCCGTCCCGACGACGGCGCACTGTATGACCAAGTCATCGAGATCAACCTTGATGAACTCACACCACTTATCAACGGTCCTCATTCACCAGACCGCGCCCACAAAGTGGGTGCCCAGGTCGGTGCCGAGGCTCGCGCCAACGACTGGCCTTTGGAGATCTCTTCGGCACTGATTGGTTCATGCACGAACTCGTCATATGAAGACATCACTCGCGCTGCATCAATTGCGCGTCAAGCAGCAGCAAAAGGTTTGAAAGCAAAAGTGGAACTGTTGGTGACACCAGGTTCTGAACAAACTCGAGCAACGATTGAACGCGACGGACTTTTGGCCGATCTCGAAGCAATCGGTGCGACCGTTCTTGCGAACGCATGTGGTCCATGTATCGGGCAGTGGGAACGTGCAGCAGAGGTGAACGCGGTACCAAACACCATCGTCAACTCTTTCAATCGAAACTTTCCTAAGCGAAATGACGGCTCGGCAAACACCTTGTCGTTCGTGACGAGCCCCGACACTGTGATTGCACTGGCATTGTCTGGTCGACTTGATTTCAACCCGATGACAGACACATTGACCGCCCCAGATGGCACGCAGGTGAAACTTGATCCGCCTTCTGGCGAAGTCTTACCCGCCAAGGGCTACGACCCAGGCGTGGACACCTTTACTCCACCACCTGCTGATGGCTCTGGCGTGGTTGTTGAAGTCAGCCCGACAAGTGATCGCCTACAACTGTTGGAGCCATTCCCCGCATGGGATGGCAAGGATTACGTGGAGCTTCCCATCTTGATGAAAGCTCAAGGCAAGTGCACGACCGACCACATTTCTGCCGCCGGTAAGTGGCTGAAATATCGCGGACATCTCGAGAACATTTCTGGCAACTTGTTCATCGGTGCTGTGAATGCATTCGGTGGTGCGGTTGGCGAAGGCCTCGACATCACCGACGGACAACGTCGTAGCTACCCCGATATTGCCAAGCGATACAGCGAAGCTGGAATTCAGTGGTGTGCAATTGGTGATCAGAACTACGGCGAAGGTTCTTCGCGCGAACATGCCGCAATGGAACCCCGTTTCCGAGGAGGAGTTGTCATCTTCGCTCGATCATTTGCCCGCATCCACGAGACCAACTTGAAAAAACAAGGCCTCGTCCCGTTGACCTTCGCTGATCCGAAAACCTACGACCTGATTGAAGAGTCCGACCGCATCAGCGTGTTGAATCTTCCACCGGTTCCCGATCAGCCAATAAAGTGCCGTATCACCAAAGCCGACGGAACAACTGTTGACTTTGAAGCAAAGCACACCTTCAGCCCCGAACAAGTCGAATGGTTCAAGGCAGGATCGGCACTGAACATCGTGCGTCAAAAAGTCGCACAAGCGAAATAATTTTTCGTCAGGTACTAATCGGTTCCCGGACGTCGATCATCTTCGGCGTCTGGGTCACCGACATAGTTCGACGGGTAACTACGTCGTAACTCCTCTGGCGTTGGTTCGCGATGCTCGCGCGCCTCGTCGGGCAATAGTTCGACAATTGCAGCCATGATGCGTCGTGTGTCTTCATCGGGGTCCGTGTAGGTCAACTCAACCGGGCTCCCCACTCGGATCAGAACTTGTGGCGGCGATGTCACATTGGTGATGTTCGGCAATTTTGCATTACGTGGCCACACCTTTTCTGTTCCCCAGATTCCCACCGGAATAACTGGTGCGCGTGTGTGTTCAGCAAGACGCGCCGCTCCCCATCTTCCTTTGAGAACAGGGTCAAAAAATGCGCGACCACGTGGAATTGTTCCTTGCGGCATGATCGCCACCAAGTCACCTGCACGTAGCGACTGCGTAGCTGCGCGCAAAGGCTCATCGCTTCCTGTTCCTCGTTCAACACGTATACCGCCCAACGCTGTTGCTAGTGGGCCGATGACTGGCGCATCGAAGACTTCTTTTTTGCCCAAAAAACGAACGGCGCGCCCTGTTCGCGCGACAGCTAGTGAGATTGCTGCGATATCGAAATAACTGCGATGGTTGCCACAGATAATTGCTGCCGAATCACGCGGGATGTTCTCTGTTCCTGAAATAGAAAACCGTGCGTACGGAAACACTTCTGGACGTGCAAATTTCATCAACGCTTGTTGTGCCTCTAAGCCAACCACCGGGATTTTGGCGACACCGACAGGGACATCAAAATGCATGACCGGCCAACGACGGGCAACCGCCATCAAACGCAATCGCCAATCGGGGTTCACACAAAATGGCTTCCCCACCGACGCCAACAACGGTTCGTCATACACGCTGTCGCTATATGCATACGACTGCGACAACTCAACATCATTCAATGCACTCCATTGAACAACCGCTTCTTTTTTCCCTCGAGACCACACGTACGGCCCGACCAGTTCGCCCGTGTAGCGACCATCACTGTCGACCTCATATGTCGTTGCAATCACCGCATCGAAACCCACTTCAAACGCAAATGGTTCAATCAAATCTCGCGGAGTCGTTGTTGCGAGCACGACGGAACGACCATTGTCACGATGATCGTTAATGACGTCTCGTACGTACGGCTGTAAGAGCGCTACAAGTTCCGGTACTGCACGTCGCGCTGCGTCTCGCACCTCAGCTTGAGAATGACCTCGCATTGCGAGCACCGCTTGTCGACCCAACACCATTGACGGCAGATTTTCACCAAATGTTTCGAACACCTGATATAACAACGTCTCGCCTGGCAGCGAACGCGTGACAACACCGGTTTCACGCAACACTTTGCTGACCACCAGTGCTGATGCGCCCGACAGGATTGTTCTGTCGAGATCAAAGAATGCTGCTTGGCCCACGCGGTTCACACTACGCCGAGCAGACACGCCTCTTGACCAGAACACCTGCCCTGCGACCACTGCGGTATTCGTTGTGCGTCACCAAAAAATGGGAGAAGCCCCGCAGGGGGGTGCGGGGCTTCTCTACCTAAACCCGATAGTGGGGGGACTATCTGTGGGTTCCTTCGGCCGGCCAATGGGGGCATTGCCGGCGCGATTTATCTACGTGAAATTATGCACGTGAATGAGTGAACACTCAAGGCGAACGGCGTGATACTTGCTATCGTTTTTAGCGATAGCCCTCCCAGGCCCCGTCAGATCACATCAGCCATGGAACTCAAGCAACTTCAAGTCCTCGTCGCCATCTCCGAGCACGGTTCGTTCTCAGGCGCCGCACGTGCCCTAGCCACCACCCAATCGAACGTTTCGGCCCATATCGCTCGATTGGAAGCAGAACTAGAGGCGGTGCTGATCGAACGATCGACGGGACGCTTAACCGAGGAAGGCGAAATTGTCGTCACCCGCGCACGCCGCATTATTCACGAGGTTGAAGACATCGATGCCGATATTCATTCTTTAGGTGACACCGCAACAGGAGACTGCCGTATTGGAGTGTTGGGAACAACAGCCAGATGGTTGATGCCACCGCTACTGAATTCGCTCACTCGCCATCAACCCGGTGTGCGTACGACAATCATTGAAGGCGCAACATCATCACTGATGCCACGACTGATTAGCGGCGAAATCGATGCCGCACTTGTTCACCTTCCCGTCAGCGACGTCAACTTAGAAACACGAGAGATGTTCGCTGAGGAGTTATTTCTCGTTGCGCCTACCAAACACGTCCTAGCCGCGCATGAATCAATCTCACTTGAAGAGTTGTCGCAACATCCGATACTTCTCCCCCCTCGCGGCACCGCACAACGTCGCATCATCGATAGAGCCGCGGCAAACAAAGGCGTCTCAGTGCAATCACAAGCCGAGATTGACGGCGTTCGATTAATGGCATCACTTGTTTTTGAAGGATTCGGTGCGGCAATCGTTCCTGCAAGTGCGGTGCCGGGTTGGTTGCGCGGGGACTTTGTGCGCGTCTCTGTGCCCGACCTCCCGCGTCGAGTCGTGGGATGGGTGCAGCGCGATCGACCACGTCCGAACCGTGCCACGTTTGCTGTGCGCGACAGAGCCTTCGAAGTAGTGAAAAGACATGGTCCACGTCAGCCTGGTATCACACTTGAGATTGGCGTGAAGCCCACATCTAAGGCATCCAGAGAGCCTGCGTAACGAGCCAGGGTCTACTGTTGTGACGTGACAACCGCGGGCACCTATTTATACGACGTTGTGGTTGAACTTCAACACAGTGTCCCTGGTGCTGCGTCGGCAGCGATCGTGCGCCTCCCGCAGGGTCGACAGGTTGTATGGCTCGAAGTCACAGCCCAACTTCATAAAGGCGCATTGTCGGCTGCGGCATCGCATGTGATTGAAACGGCCGCAACAACTGCACGCACGAAGGCCCTCCCTTTCATCCTTCAAATTGAGTCATCTGGCGCAGACATCGTGGAGGGCATTTCGGCTCTTCACGGATGGGGTAAAGCAGCAAAAGCACTTTCAGAATGTTCGGGTGTTGTTCCCACCATTTCTCTGGTGACGGGTCCGGCTGTGTCGGGGCCAGCACTGCTTATTGGCTTGTCGGATTTTGTCGTCATGACCAATGATTCGTATGCATTTGTCAGCGGTCCAACAATGGTCGCTGAGTTCACCGGCATCTCTGTGACTACCGATGAACTCGGTGGTGCGAGTGTGCAAGCACGAAATACTGGTGTTGCATGCACTGTCGTTGCCGACATCGCCTCTGGCGCGCAGTGGATCGAAGAACTTCTTGAATATCTCCCCGACAACGTTGATGCACTCCCCGCCTCAATGCCAACCGACGATCCAGATCATCGCGGCACGTCCGAAGCAGGTGATGTCGTTCCTGAATCGTCAACAGGAAGCTACGACATTCGAAAAATCATCGAATCACTTGTCGACGACGGCGTGTATCTCGAACTCAAGCCTCGTTGGGCAGGAAATCTGGTGACTGCGTTTGCCCGTATGGGTGGGCACAGCATTGGAATTGTTGCTAACCAGCCGATGAATTTGGCAGGGACACTTGATATTCCCGCATCTCAGAAAGCTGCGCGATTTGTCGCTTTTTGTGATGCCTTCAACATCCCAATTCTCACATTGGTGGATACTCCTGGGTTTTATCCCGGCAAGGACCTTGAATGGCGCGGCATGATTCGCCACGGCGCACAACTTGTGTTTGCCTATGCACGAGCGACTGTTCCACGTATTTGTGTGATCATTCGCAAGTCCTATGGCGGGGCCTACATCGTGATGGACTCGAAGAAAATGGGGAATGATTTGTGTCTGGCGTGGCCATGGGCAGAACTCGCGGTGATGGGCGCCGGTCAAGCAGCCGCAATTCTCCAGCGCCGAGCCACACCTGAGGAACGAATGGCATTCGAGGCCGACTACACCGAGCGACTGCTCAACCCCTACATCGCTGCCGAACGGGGCTACATCGATGCGGTAGTAACCCCGGAGGACACTCGAGCAGAGATTTGTGCAGCGCTACACATGTTGGCCATCAAGCGCGAAAAGCTTGTCTCACGCAAACACGACAACACCCCGCTCTAGCGACTCATTCGGCCAAACACTGCGTGTCGCGAACGCAAACTGGGTAACTGCGGGGCTCCTCGTCTAGCCTGTCTCGTGGGGGAAAAAAGCCCCCGTCGGAATATCCGGTCAGCAGTCAAGGAGATCCCATATGGCTGACACCATTACCATCATCGACGATCGAACTGGAAAGAAAGTCACAGTTCCCATCACAGGCGGTGTGTTTCCCTCATCGGCGTTGCGCGAACTTGATCCAAGTTTGTTTATGTACGACCCCGCGTTTTTGTCCACTGCTTCATGTGCATCGTCAATCACGTATCTCGATGGTGATGCCGGAATCTTGCGGTATCGCGGATACCCCATTGAACAACTCGCCGAGAACTCCTCATTTCTTGAAGTCGCATACCTCTTGTTGAATGGCGAACTTCCCACGCACGAGCAAATGAAGGCGTGGCAATACGACGTGTGTCATCACACGATGATTCATGAAAACATGCGCAAGCGTTTTGTGGATGGTTTTCACTATGACGCTCACCCCATGGGCATGTTTATTTCAGCAACCGCGGCCCTCGGCACTTTCTATGAAGACGCCAAAGACATCTTCAATAAGGACTCATTCGACAAGCAAGTTCTGCGACTAGTTGCCAAAGTCCCCACAATTGCCGCGATGTGCTATCGCTTTAGCCAAGGTCTCCCTTTTGTCTCGCCAAACAATGCATTGTCCTATGGCGAGAACTTCTTGAACATGATGTTCCGAATTGGTGACGACTATTCGGTCGATCCTGTGCTCGCCCGCGCAATGGATGTGTTGTTCATCTTGCATGCTGACCACGAGCAAAACTGCGGCACCACCACCATGCGCGTTGTGAGCTCTGCCAACTCTGACCCCTACACGGCCACTGCAGCGGCAGCAGCAGCGTTATATGGACCACTTCATGGTGGCGCCAACGAAGCAGTAGTGCGCATGTTGAGTGAAATCGGTGACGTGAAAAACGTGCCCGCATTCATCGAAAGCGTCAAAGCAGGCGAAGGACGATTGATGGGCTTTGGTCACCGTGTCTACAAGAACTTTGACCCACGCGCCACTCTCATCAAAAAGACTGCATATGAAGTCTTTGAAGTGACGGGCATGAATCCCCTTCTTGACATCGCACTCGAGTTGGAAAAAGCGGCTCTCAACGACGAATACTTCGTTTCGCGCAAGCTGTATCCGAACGTCGACTTCTATTCAGGACTGATCTATCAAGCACTCGGATTCCCAGTCGACATGTTCACCGTGTTGTTCGCAATTCCACGCACGGTGGGTTGGTTGGCACACATGCAAGAGTTACTGGCTGACAAAGACCAGAAAATCAGCCGTCCTCGCCAGTGGTACACGGGAGCCAATGAACGCAATTACGTCCCCGTTGACAAGCGCTAAGACTTCGCCGCAATCTCGATAAGGATTTTGCCCGCATTGGCGTTGGCTGCCATGTGCTGATGCGCCTCTGCGATGTTGTCGAACTTGTACCGCGAATCGATGACTGGCTTCAGGAGTCCAGCATCAAACAACGGCAACATCTCGGAAATAAATCTTTGCGTGATGGCGATTTTCTCTTCAATGGGACGTGCGCGCAACACTGTTCCGGTGATTGAGGCTCGCTTTGCGAGCAGCAATCCCACATTGAACGGAACTGGCTTGCCGGCCATCACACCCACTTGAATAATGCGACCTTTCACTGCCAGAGATGCGACATTGCGCTCAACGTAATCGCCACCAATGACATCCAACACCACATCAACACCATTGGAGTCGGTCGCGGTGCGCACGTGGTCGACAAAATCTTGTGTGGTGTAATCAACGACAACGTCAGCACCGAGATCACGACATGTCTGCACTTTCCCTGTCGAACACGTCACGATGATTCTTGCGCCGATCGCGCGACAAATCTGAATTGCTGCGGTACCCACTCCAGAGGCTCCCGCGTGCACGAGCGCCCAACGACCCGATGTCAGACCGCCTTGGACAACAAGTGCATCCCACGCGGTGATGAAAACTTCTGGAATCGCAGCCGCGTCGGCCAACGACACAGACGTTGGCACCGCCATCGCTTGACGTTCATGAAGGACCAACTCTGTTGCGTAGGCACCACCGTTGACGATTCCCATGACGAGATCGCCCACTTTCCAGCGTGTTACCGAATCACCTATCGCAGTAACCGTGCCGGAAAACTCAAGACCGGGAATCTCTGGACCGTTGGGAAACGGATTGGGATACATACCCATCCGCTGCAACAGATCGGCACGATTCAAGGCAGTGGCGGCAACTGCGACCAGAATCTCGTCTGCTCCGCAGCGAGGTGCTGGTACATCTGAAATTGTGAGAACTTCTGGCCCTCCATATTCAGAGAGCACAACAGCTTTCATTGGTGCTTACGCCATCTTCTTTTTGAGACGACGATCGAGCGCTTCAAGGTATTCCTCGGTTGTCAACCATGGCTGATCTTTTGAGATGAGAAGTGACAAGTCTTTTGTCATTTCTCCGCCTTCCACACTTTCCACACAGACTTTTTCGAGATTGTCAGCAAACCCGATCAGCGCCGAATTGTTGTCGAGTTTTCCACGGTGCTTCAATCCACCCGTCCATGCATACACCGATGCAATGGGATTCGTCGATGTCTTGTTTCCCTTTTGGTGTTCGCGATAGTGGCGCGTCACGGTTCCGTGTGCAGCTTCTGCCTCCACGGTCTTTCCATCAGGTGTCATCAAGACCGAAGTCATCAGACCTAAAGAACCAAAGCCTTGAGCGACAGTGTCTGATTGAACGTCTCCGTCGTAGTTCTTACATGCCCAGACGTATCCGCCTTCCCACTTCATTGCTGATGCAACCATGTCGTCGATGAGACGGTGTTCGTATGTGAGACCAGCTTTGGCGAATTCGTCCTTGAATTCATTCTCAAAGACTTCTTCGAAGAGATCTTTGAATTGACCGTCATAGGCCTTCAAGATGGTGTTCTTGGTGCTCATGTACACCGGGTATTGACGTGACAAGCCATAACGGAATGATGCGCGAGCGAAGTCTCGAATGCTGTCGTTGAAGTTATACATACCCATTGCAACGCCGCCGTCTTTACCGAATGACGCCACTTCCATCTCCATGGGAGCGCTGCCATCGGCTGGCGTGAACGTGATGGTCACAGAACCAGCACCAGGCACTTTAAAGTCGGTGGCCTTGTACTGGTCACCATGGGCGTGACGACCAATGATGATTGGCTTTGTCCAACCAGGAACCAAGCGGGGAATGTTGCTGCAGATAATTGGCTCGCGGAACACCACGCCACCCAAGATGTTGCGAATCGTGCCGTTTGGCGACTTCCACATCTTCTTCAAACCAAACTCTTCGACGCGCGCTTCATCGGGAGTGATCGTTGCGCACTTCACGCCAACACCGTGCTTCAAGATTGCATGCGCCGAATCGATCGTTACTTGGTCATCGGTCGCATCGCGGTTTTCAATACCAAGGTCGTAGTACTCGAGGTTGATATCGAGATACGGAAGGATGAGGCGGTCTTTAATGAATTGCCAAATGATGCGGGTCATTTCATCGCCGTCAAGCTCGACGACGGGATTGTCAACTTTGATTTTGGCCATGGGAACACCTTTCGTTGCCGACTACCCCACTGGGTACTCAATAATCACTTGTATGATACTTGTACACAATAGCGTGTGGCTCCCCTAGTGGTCGTACCATTCTGGGTGATGGATTTTGCCTGGACCCCAGAACAGATCGAATTACGCCGTGAAGCCGCCGAGGTAGCAGCTGACGGGGTTCGACGATATGGCCGCCACAACGTGACGTGGATGAATGGATACTCCAAGGAGTTCTCGCGCGAGTTAGCCCAGCGCGGCTGGATTGGAATGGTGTGGCCAAAAGAATTCGGCGGTGGCGGCAGACCCGCAATTGACCGCTTAATAGTCGGCGAAGAGATGATCAAAGCGGGCGCACCAATCGCGGCAAGTTGGTTTGGTGATCGCCAGATGGGACCAGCGCTTATTCAGTACGGCACCAAAGAACAACAAGAACGTTTCTTGCCTGGCATTCTCGCTGGCGAGACCACCTGGTGTATCGGTATGAGTGAACCAAACGCCGGAAGTGATTTGGCCTCGCTGAAAACATTTGCCCAAGACGACGGTGACGAATGGGTCATCAACGGTCAAAAGATTTGGACGAGTTTTGGTGCTCATGCTGACTATTGCTATTTGATTTGTCGCACCAGCAACGATGGTCCACCGCACGCAGGAATCAGCGAGATCATCGTTCCAATGGACACACCGGGTATTGAGGTGCGACCAATTACCGATATGACGACGAATCGCCACTTCTGCGAAGTGTTCTACACCGATGTCAGAGTGCCAAAAGAGAACCTGGTTGGACAACAAGGTGGCGCATTCGCACAGACCATGCGTCAACTAGAACATGAACGCGGTGGCATTGACCGTTTGGTATCGAACTATGCCCAATTTCAATACGCGGTGTCGAAAGCGGACACCTCCAATCCTCTTGTTCGCCAAGAAATTGCGACACTCGAGATGAATTACCAAATTGGTCGCATCTTGGTGATTCGTGAAGTGTTGAAACAGGCACCGGCCGGATTCTCGGCAGCCACAAAATGTTTTTGCACCGAGCATCAACAACGTGTTGATGAGTTCGTGTATCAAACACTTGGTGCAGAAGCGATGTTGTGGGATGACATGGTTCAGGGGCTCATTTATGGACCTGGCTACACAATCATGGGTGGAACATCGAATGTGATGCGCAACATTTTGGGGGAACGAGTTCTCGGACTCGCCAAGGGTTAGTCCACCACTTAAGATTCGATCGCACGTCACGTGTCGTCGCGGAGGTAAACCATGGCAGATCTCATTGCATTAAGCACCAAGATTGTTGATTCGGGTCAAGCAGATGAACCCGTCAATCGCACCACAGGTGAACTTTCCGAGATTGCACCCGGTTTGGCAATGGTGGAATCGTTCAGCCACGTCGTCACATGGGATTCAGGCGATGGGCTCGTGTGTTTCGACACCAGCCATTTCAACTCTGGACAACAAGTCGTGGACTCAATTCGTTCGTGGAGTGCTGCACCCTTCTCCGCACTTGTATACACCCACGGACACGCCGACCACGTCGGGGGAAGTCCCGCATTCGCCGCGAATTCAGCATCACTTGGCCACAATGCCCCGCGAGTGATCGGACACAAAAACGTTCAACGTCGATTCGACCGCTATCGCTATACCGATTCATGGAACAGACTGATCAACGCGCGTCAATTTGGCGGCATACGTGGAGATTTAGAAAATGCCCTGAACGACCTTCGCCCCGCCCAAGGCGCGTCGCGTCCGTCACGCTTTATTCCCGACGACACCCTCGACACCACTGATGTTGTTGACAAGTTCGCTGCGATGACGTTTGGCGATACCACTGTCGAATTCCATCACGGACGCGGTGAAACCGACGATCATCTCTGGTCGTGGTTTCCAGATCAAAAATGGGTGGCAACTGGAGACTTTGTGATCTGGAATTTCCCCAATGCCGGTAATCCGCAAAAAGTGCAACGCTGGCCACTGGAGTGGGCAGAGGCTCTGCGCGCAATCATCGCCAAAGAACCCGAGTTGTTGCTTCCTGCCCACGGTCTTCCAATTGCCGGTAAAGAACGTATTGCGCGAGTACTTGACGACATCGCGTCTGCTCTTGAGTACTTAGTGAAGAACGTGGTGGAGATGATGAATGCCGGCGAGACGCTGGACACCATTATCCATACTGTGCGTGTTCCGTCTGAAACACTGGGTAAGCCGTACTTGCGTCCCCTCTATGACGAACCTGAATTCGTTGTCCGCAATATTTGGCGACAATTTGGCGGATGGTGGGATGGTGCGCCGTCGCGACTCAAGCCCGCACCCGATGTTCTCGTCGCACGTGAAATTGCAACACTTGCCGGTGGCGCCGAGGTGCTCATTGCGCGTGCAAGAGAGATTGCCGACGCAGGCGACCTTCGTCTTGCATGCCATCTTGTTGATTTCGCTGGATGGGCAGCACCCGATGATCCAACGATTCATCAAGCACGCGCCGAGATTTACGAGATGCGACGCAAAAATGAAATGTCGTTGATGTCAAAGGGAATTTTCAAAGGCGCAGTTCGTGAATCTGAAAATGTGGTCAAGGCAGCATTAGGCGAAAAATAGACTCACGGTGCTCACGACAACGTGATCATCAACAACGCAATGCCTGCGAGTCCGAGCCCGACCGCTTGTGGTCGGTGAATCTTTTCTCGATCGAGGCGGGTCGCTAGCAACAATGTGGTTGCCGGATAAAACGAGATGATCACGGCGACAACCGTCATTAACCCTTCGCGAACCGCCAGCAGATACAACGCATTTGCCGCACTATCCAACACGCCCGAGCCAAACACCACTCGATAATGCCCACGGGCGTCGCTTGGTCGACGCTTTGCCAACAACATCACAATTGCCATATACGGCACCGACGTGACTCGCATGGCAACAACCGGCCATAGACCTGCATCGTCACTTGTGTAATTCAAGATCACGAACAACGAACCAAAGGTCGCACCAGAGATCAACGCAAAAAGAATCACTTGACGAGGAGCTCGTCGATGGTCGGGCCCCAAAACATCGCTCACCAGCGCGACGGCTCCCAACGCGATCGGGATTCCCGCCAACGCCAAAACCCCGGGGCGCTCCCCGGTGGACAGCCCGATAATGACAGGTAAGGCAGTTGCGGTGACCGCGGAAATGGGAGCAACCACCGTCATGAATCCGCTACCCATCGCCCTATAAAAAGCCAAGAGCCCCGTTGATCCCGCGATGCCAGCGATGCCACCCCAAATCCAGTCGCTAGCGCCGGGAGTAGGAACGCCGGAGGACACAGCAAAGATCAACAAGCCTAGAAAGCCCGCCGATTGTCCAAGCACCGTCACGACAATTGCCGACACCGACCTCGATGCGCGTCCTCCGAAAAAATCAGCAACGCCGTACACACCGGCAGCACATAACGCAAAAAAAATCGACATGAGGTCTTTCTGAAAACTACGAACGTGGCAAACGTGTGGCTGCGGAAAACATGCGTTCTCCAATTTGTTCGAAGAAAGACACTATCTGTTCATGTTCTGGCCCGAGAAATCCAAATTCACGGAGTAATGCATACCCAAAGAAAGAAAACCGATTGAAAACGAGAAGTGGAACGAACTGCTCTTTCGGCAGGGATCCCAAACGTACGCCAAGTTTTTCTCCATCGTGAGTCAAGATCTCCATAAACGTGTCATGAGTAATTTTCTTCAGATCAGCATGATGGGCTGCGCCAAAAATAGTCTCGAGACGAAGTCGGCGCATCTCTTTATGGTCTTCTGATTGGTTTCCGCGAAACATAATGACGCCATAGCGGTTCGCACCTTGACCTTTTTGCGAATCAACGTCTTGGGTGTAGTGCGCCACTAAACGCTCATTTTCACTGTAGGTGCTCGCCATTGTGTGCGCGATACAGGCAG
>JBEDHS010000157.1:0-20002 GCA_041173945.1 Actinomycetota bacterium | reverse complement strand
TCGTTACTGAGATCGAGATTTGTAATTTGCCGCAATGACGCTTGCGCGACTTTGCCATCGACAGCGTTGTCGTAGCCAAGTGCGACGAGCTTTGCCTCAAATACTGCGTCGGATGTCTCCACGTCATCAGCTGCGTGAACTGATGTTGTTGGACCTGCGACGAGCGCTGTTGCCGTCAGTGCAGCGACTGCTGCACTTCTTAGGATTTGCCCGAGTCTCATTGTGTCCTCTCCTCGACCAATATGATCGAGCCATGTTTAAATGAAGATTCAAACAGTACCACGGGCCAGGTGCCCTTTAGTGGCTTGAGGCGGCGGGGTTGTCTAGCGCAAGCGGACGGTTTTCGTGAGGGTTACTGGACTCAGGGAAGTGTCGTTTGGCGTGAAAGTGACATAGATCTTGTATTTGCCTCGGGGGAATGACGTGGGCATTCTCCACTTCCATGATGCGGTTCCTCGTCGAACAGTCTTGCTCGCCTTCCTATAGACGAAATCGACGCCATCTTTTTTGCGAACAAGGGCAGTCTTTATGGTCCCAGCCGCAGAACTGTTTGGCTTAATCGAGATGGACATTGTTCGTCGAGTCGTCGAGCGTGTGTATCGCGAATTTGAAGAGATGTTCATAGTCGCACCATTGACTGTGACCTGTTTTGTCGCGGCAACGACGAGCGCACTGGTGGTGTTAATGCCAGCAGTCTGTAGTGGGGTGAGACCCGCTGTCGGATTGGCGCCAACTCCCGAATTGGTGCCAGCGGTCGGACCGGTGGGAAGTTCACCAGGATCGTACGTTGAATAGATAGCCCGCTTTTGCAGATAGACGGTGTCATTGACCGTGGGCATGTAGTTGAACGACAAGGTGTCGATCGCGTAGATGAAAGATCCTTTTTCACCCGATGTAAAGGTCAACTCTTTGGCTTGGTTGTCATGTGCTTCGAGAAGTGCATTTGTTGCCAATTGAGAACAACCTGTGGGTGTGGCTGTGGTTGAAACATAATCAGACTCGGCATCGGTTGGTCTAGATGGGCATTGATAGACGCGCATAGTGCGATTTTTTTCGGTAGCTCCGGCGTTCCACGCGTCTAATCCACTCCATTGATTGAAGGTCATCGTCATCGCAGTGTTCTGCGGAACGCTTGCATTATCAGCACCTCTGTCTGACGCTGTCGGAATCTCATTACGAGCACCATCATGAATGTAGAAGCGCGTAGGAGCAGTTGATTTGACGAGCGAGTTGTCGGTGTATATCACCATGATCTCTGGGCGCATCCATTGTCGGTGAAGCTGGGCAGATCCAAAAGATTCCGCGAAAAATTGCGTAGATGCGCGTGGGAAATTCACCGTTTTTGGATAAGAGGACTTCCTTGTGCACAGATTCAATGCCGCGTCTTTTGTGGGACATTGATATGTGTTCATGGTGACGCTCTTGATGGTCTTGGCCGCCGGCTTGTTGTGAGTCCAACCAACGGTGTATCCACCGTATGCGTATGGAGAAACACCAACATTGGTGGACATCACCGGAGATGTGTTGCCGCCAAAAGATGCAACGCCACTCCAGTGAATATTCCCTACTCCTGAGTCATTGTGTGACAATTCGGCTGCTGCGGCAACAGGTGAGGCAGGAAGAGCAAGTGTTGCGAGACAAAGCAGCAGCGAGATTGTCGAGACACATTTCAATCTGAATTTAGACTTACGCCGATGTTAGGCGAACATACAAAGACTCCCGAACACCAGGTCTGGGATCCAAGCCTTATTTATCGAACCCAAGATGGGAATCGAACCCACGACCTACGCATTATGAGGGCAATGCTCCACCAACTGAGCTACCGGGCTAAGGCTCAGCGGCGTATCTAGGCGACGCGAAGATTTCGTGTGCGTGTTACCGAAGCAAATTTTTTGTTTCCCTTAATCGTCATAGTGATGGAACACTTCCCTTTTTTGGTACCCGTGAACTTGTACCCCTCGGCAGAGCGACGCACCTTGCAGGTCTTGCTCCGCGATGCGATGACAACACGTAGTCCATCTGACGTTTTACCGTTCTTGAGGTACACGGTGGAAACTCGAGTACGAGACAATGACGTTGGGAGTCGAGGCTCTTTCGGCTTTAGTTTGCAAGATGTGGACCCGACCGAACTCGTTGTGTACCCACGTTTACACCGCTTTTGATTTGTGGCGCCTTCTGATTTCACGAAGTAGCCAATTTTTGCTGGCACGCATGCTGATTGCGCAACATTTTTTTGGAACGTACCTTTTGCACAAAGTTGTTGCCGTGAGCGATCATTATCATCTACAAAATTGCCGGGGGATGAAGCAGTGCACACATCTAATGATCTTGCTGCGATGTCCGCGCTGAAGTGTCCTGATGGACATGTCGTGGGAGTAGTAGCACCCGCAGTCGCAACGTATGTACCTGCCGGCGCGTTAAGGCACGATGTTTGCCGCACTGATGGTTGATACGTGCCAGGTGCGCAGTCGGTTGGGGCTGTGCTCCCTGTCCCGGTGATGAATGATCCAGCAGGCGATGCATTGCACGGAGTGAACCCGTTACTGCTGTAATTGCCTGGCCCGCACAATGGCGTTACCAATTCCCAGTACGTGGTGTTGTGGTTGCTGTTATTTGATTCAAACTTGATGCTGTACTGATCTGACGTTGCAGATTCATCGAAGCTCAAGTTGATAGTGACAGATGACGATCCAGATGCAATTGATGCAGTTCCCGCAACACGCGGAGAACCTGCAATATGGGATGACTGATACACAGTGACCGATCCCGATACGAGTGGTGAGACGCTGAAACTCATTTCGACGTTGCCACCAGTAGAAGAGTTCCAGATTGCAGTGGGAGTTGATACGAGTGTGTTTTGATCGTGTTGACAAATACTCGATCCAATTATCGGGGTGGTGTAACCCGGCTCACATTGAATGGCAGCTGTTGATCCCAATACATTCACATAACGCCCAATGCCTGCCGGTGTGCAAAACAAAGAGCCAGCGTTATCGCTATACGTTCCCATTCCACATTGAGTAGATGCTGTTGCCCCAGACCCTGATACGTACTGTCCTGGAGCGGCGTAGAGACAGAACGTCTTCCCAGAGTCAGGTTGATATGTGCCGGGTACACAACTGAGAGGAGTCGTCGCTCTTTCAGTGTCAACAAATGTTCCGGGTGGGGCTTCTGTACAGGGGCCATATCCGGAATCACTGAATCGACCGGGGGCACAGGCTGGCTGAATATTTAAAAAATCTCGGTCGGCATACGCTGATGAATCTGTGGACACGAATCTGACGCTAAAACGTGTGGCAGCGCCCACGTTGCTGATGCTGACAAACTCGGCGTTACCACCTGCTCCACCGATGGCAAGAGTCGCGAGTGCATTTCCATTAGATGGAATGACGGCAGACTCATATACGGTAAAGGTTCCTGCAAGATTTGGTGTATCAGAGACATTTACAGAAAACGCCAGGTTGTGGCCTGCGGTCGTTGGGTCCGTGTCATCGAACCAAAGAACTCTGATTACCGAATCGGGAACAGATGCGGCGGCACTTACTGATTGTGCAGAGGCCATTACAGATGCAAAAAGGCAACCGATGATAAGGATTGATTGAAATTTCAAACGACGCACTGTGGTACTCCTTGCGAACGCAAGACAAATTGAATTGCCATTCAACCTATCAAATGAGGGAAAAGAGCAGCATTGACGATTGAAAGTCCTCGCTCGCCAGCAGTCAGGCATCTATCGCTGACGTAAATGGAGCCCAAGATGGGAATCGAACCCACGACCTACGCATTACGAGTGCGTTGCTCTACCAACTGAGCTACCTGGGCAGGTAGACCCTTCACGATACCGAGACGGGCGAGGGCTTAAACGTCTCCAGGTGCAACTGGGCGCGATGTGTCGGGATTGGCTCGTGCAACCTGCACTGCTACCCAAATAAAGAGGAATTGAAAGGGCAGTCGCGCATACGAGACGAACTGCTCGCTTGCGGCGCGATCGCGCCAATCCCAGGTCATGTAGATATTGGCGGGGTATACCGCAACAAACAGAATTACTGCCGCATAAGCGCCGCGTCGGCGTGTTGATGGGTTGAACAACATGAAAGCAATGACGATCTCGGCGATACCACTTATATACGTCCAAAAAGACTCACTTGGTGGAAGCCATGGCGGAACGATGTCGTTGAAGAAGTCAGGACTGACGAAATGCATGACGCCAGCAAAGAGCAAGAAAATACCCATGACAACCGCCAAGCGATTCCAAATAGATGTGTTCATTCGTGTACCTCAGCGAGAACAAATTGCAGAGCGGCATCGGTCGATGGTGAAGGCAGCGACCAGATCAGATCACGTAACAGAATTGCTTCATTTACATTCAGTGCGAGGTGTCGCATCGCTTCATGAATGCGCGCGACAGCAGCAACGTATGCCTCGGGGCGCAGCAGCCGTTCGCTTCGTGCTAACTCGTCTCGATAGACACCAGCAATTTCTGTGAGGCCATCACGAAGTTCATCAGTTCGATGACGACGGACTTCTCGTTTATGTCGTTCCTCTAGAGCTTTCTTTCCACCGCGCTTCACACCCATCACTGCCAGTGTCTTCTCTAAATCTGCAATCTCTTGTTCATGGCGTTGGTGAATTGGTTCGACAGAATCATCAATCATTGAGATGATTTGATCAACAATTGCAATGACAGTGGCGCCGGTTCCATCGATTCGACGGGGAATGTTGGCAAAGAATTCACGACGTTGAGCGAGTTGACGATCGGAGGCGAGAAGACGTGCGCGCGTCAGGCTTCCGTGTGCAGACGATGCAGCGATCGAAGCAATGTCCGGGTTGATTCCTTCATTCTGCAGTACGGCAGCAATGTCGTCGCGCTGAAGTGAGCCGAATGGCACGGAGATACATCGCGACACGATTGTTGCCATCGCGTCATCGACAGAGTCGGCGAGAAGTACGAAGAACACACCTGTCGAGGGTTCTTCAAGTGTCTTTAACAATCGAACGATTGCAGCAGGCTGCATGAGATGTATCTCGTGCATGATGATGACCTTGCGTGTTCCCTCGGTCGGAGTGAGCGATGCAAGGCGAATAACCTCGTCGGCTTGGTCTTTAAGAATTGATGCACCCTGTCGGGCGACAACATGAATATCGGGATGCGCGCCGCGTCGAGCGAGTTCATTTGCTCGATCGTTCGGGTCATCATTTCCTGCAATAAGGGCCCCGGCGAATATGAGCGCAGCTTCTTCTTTTCCGCAGCCTTCTGGACCGACAAAAAGATACGCATGGACCGGGTTGTCAACAGTGCCGCGCAAGAAGGCAACAGCCTTGTCTTGCCCAATAAGGGAATCCCACACTGAAGTCACACTGTGAGACTAGTCAGCAAGACGTGCCAGCACCTTGGTGCGAATGTCGGCCTCGACATCGTCTTTGGTCATAGTGCCGTCGATAACAATCCAACGTTCAGGATCATCGGCTCGCAGTTCACGGAAGCCTTCCGCAATACGTGCGAAAAACTCGGGGCCTTCTCGTTCAAATCGATCAAGATCGCGCTTGGCTAACCGTTCATTCAAAACATCGGTGGGAACGTCGATATAAATCACAAGATCAGGAAGTCGATTATTCAATGCCCACGTTGAAATTGACAACAGTGCGTCGGTTCCTAGTTCGCGTCCGTATCCCTGATAGGCGAGCGTGGAGTAAATAGAGCGATCGCTGACAACATGTTGACCCCGATCTAAGGCGGGGCGGATGACTTCGGCCATGTGTTGGGCGCGATCGGCCGCCATCAGCAACGCTTCGGTACGCCGATCCATGTCCACGTTGTCGGGATTGGCCAGAATCTCTCGCAATTGTGCACCAATGCGAGTACCACCTGGTTCTCGAGTGATAACCGCACCGAGATGTTCACCGAGCCTTTTGGTGTGCGTGCTTTTCCCACACCCTTCCAAACCCTCCAGGGCTATGTAGACAGCCTTGTTCACTCGCCCTCAGCTTCGTTGGCTACCTCATTTTGTGTAGCAGCCTTCTTTTTTGGAGCCGCTTTTTTCGTTGCAGCCTTTTTCTTTGTTGCAGTCTTTTTCGCAGCAGCTTTCTTTGCAGTTGTTTTTTTAGCTGTGCTCTTACGTGCACCAGTTTTCTTCTTTGGCCCACCGTTCGCTTCGATGTATTCACGACGTAACTGCAGCAATTCGTATGCACGCTCGTTGGTCATCAATTCCATACGATCACCGCGTGTCAAGCCGGCATTGGTTTCACCATCGGTGACGTAGTCGCCAAATTTTCCTTCTTTTCCAACAACAGGTCGACCACTAACGGGATCGTTTCCGAATTCTTTCAACGGTGGCTTGGCTGCTGCACGACCACGACCGAACGCACGCGGTGTGGCAAGTAGTGCGAGAGCCTCTTCCAAAGTGACAGTCAAGAGTTGTTCTTCGTTTTGTAGTGAACGGCTCTCTTTTCCTTTGGAGACGTACGGGCCGTAGCGACCATTTTGCGCTAACACCATTTCGCCATCTGAGGGATCCGGTCCCAACTCTCGCGGAAGACTCAACAAATCGATCGCGTCTTGGAGTGTGATTCGTTCGATGTTCATGGTTTTGAACAGCGACACCATCTTTGGTTTTTCCAAACCCGATGGCGGCTCGTCCATCGTGCCCCACTGCACGTAAGGGCCGTAACGACCCGATTTTGCAAACACGGGGTGTCCATTCCATTCGCCGATGGGAACATCACCTTTTGGTGCATTCAACAAAGTGACAGCGGCATCCAACGTCAGTTCATCTGGTGTCATCGAATCGGGAACGCTCGCGGTGTTTTCTCCCGAACGCACGTATGGGCCATAGAGGCCTGGCTTCACGATGACTTCTTCACCGGTGCCAGGATGCACACCCAACACGAATGTGTTCAACGTTGCTGCATCAATGGTGTCGAGATTCGAGGTGACGATATTGCGAAGACCAGGCTCGTGTTCTCCGCCGTAATAGAACTCTTTTAGCCATTCCACTTTTTGTAACTCACCACGCGCGATTGCGTCCAAGTCGGCATCCAGATCAGCTGTGAATTCATCGTCGACGAGCGCTTCAAAGTTTTGTGTCATGAGACGAATGACAGAAAAAGCAGTCCATGTGGGAACAAGTGACGTTCCTTTTTTCCATAAATAATGTCCGCGGTCGACCATGGTGGAAATGATCGATGCCCATGTTGACGGCCGGCCAATTCCTTTTTCTTCGAGAACTTTCACCAATGATGCTTCGGTGTATCGAGGCGGAGGAGATGTGGTGTGTGAGGTGTGAACGAATTGTTGGACCGTCACGTTTTGTCCCTCGGACAAATCAGGAAGAAGCAATGCTTTTTCATCATCGCTCTCGGTGTCGTCTTCATCTCGCGACTCTTGATACGCCTGGCGGTAGCCAGCGAATGTAATGGTTGTTCCGCTTGCAGTGAACTCACAATCGCTGCGCGATGCGTCTGTAGCTGTTGCCCCCATACGCAAGGTGACTGTCTTGCCGATGGTGTCAGACATTTGCGATGCCAATGTGCGTTGCCAGATAAGGCGATACAACGCAATGTCGTGTCCACGAAGTTCACCTTCAACTGATTCGGGTGAACGAAGTGGAAGTGCGGGGCGAATTGCTTCGTGTGCTTCTTGTGCATTTTTCACTTTGTTTGGAAACACACGTGCTGAATTATGGACGAAGTCCTTGCCGTAATCGCGTTCGATGTAGGTGCGAATCTCCGTCAACGCCTCTGTCGACAGCGTGACAGAGTCGGTTCGCATGTAGGTGATGAAGCCGCGTTCGTACAAACCTTGAGCAACGCTCATTACTTGACGTGCGGACAATCGCAACTTGCGCCCTGCTTCTTGCTGCAATGTGCTCGTTGTAAACGGAGCCTTTGGTGATGATCGGTAATCCTTTTGTTCACGTGATCGAACAACAAGATCTGTTCCCGCGAGCCCGGCAACGAGTTCATCGGCACGACTCTGATCTAAAACGACAACACCGCTTGCAGACTCACCTTGTTCAGAAAAATCTTTTCCGGTGGCAATGCGCGTGCCGTTGATGGAAATCAGTTTGGCAACGAAGTTGGGTGTGGTCGATGTATGTGCTTCAAGTGAGAAGTAATCGGCGGCACGGAAATTAATGCGTTGCCATTCACGCTCGACCACGAGACGAAGCGCAGGGCTTTGTACTCGACCTGCTGACAAGCCACGGTTGACGCGACGCCACAAGACGGGTGACACCTCGTATCCGTAGAGGCGGTCGAGAATGCGCCGCGCCTCTGCAGCATCGACGAGTCCGTAGTCAAGGTCGCGGGGGTTCTCGACAGCATTACGAATCGACTTCTCGTTGATCTCGTGGAACACCATGCGGTAGTGGGGCACTTTGGGCTTGAGGTGCTCGAGGAGGTGCCAAGAGATGGCTTCGCCTTCGCGGTCTTCGTCTGTCGCAAGATACAGCGCGTCTACCTCTTTTAATGCGGCCTTTAGCTCCTTGACGATGGTGCGGCCACGTTCGGTGAGCTCATAGGAGGGCTTGAAATCATTCTCCACATCGACGGCCAGGCCCTTGCTGGGCAGGTCGGCAATGTGTCCAACAGAAGGGCGGACATCGAAGTCCGGCCCCAAGTATTTGGAGATGGTTTTTGCCTTAGCGGGGGATTCAACAATGACGAGTGACTTAGCCATACCTTTTTCATCGCTACGTGATAAACCCCCGCCTTGTCAAGGCAAGAGGCGCAAATCCTTATGGGACTAGGGCTTGAGGGTGCCCGTTTGGCTATGGGTGCCTTCGACGTCGATCTCGGGAAGGACCCGATCGAGCCATTTGGGGATCCACCAGTTGCGTGCTCCAAGCAGTTCCATCGTGGCGGGAACGAGCAACATGCGAACCACGGTCGCATCGATAAACACGGCCACCGCCATTCCGAGCCCGAACAACTTCAAGGAACGATCATCGCCCAGCATGAAGGCGGCGAAAACGCACACCATGATGAGAGCGGCTGCGGTAATGACGCGCGCTGTTGCTGCAACACCGTCAGCAACAGATGTCGAGTTGTCGCCTGTGCGTTGGAACTCTTCGCGCATGCGCGACAACAAGAACACTTCGTAGTCCATCGACAAACCGAACACGATGGCGAATAAAAACATTGGCGCCCACGCTTCGATGGGGCCGGGTTTACCGACACCGATGACATCTGCAAGCCAGCCCCACTGGAATACGGCAACGATGACGCCATACGACGCACCAACCGACAACAAATTCATCAACACCGCTTTAAGGGGAACCAACAAACTGCGGAACACCATCATTAACAACACGAACGACAGCAACAACACCACGCCGATGAGGAAAAACAATCGTTCACCGAGATAGTCGGAAAAGTCAATAGATGCGGCAGTCCATCCACCCAACTTGGCGTCAATTTCCGCAGCGGGGATGACATCATCGCGAAGACGGTGAACAAGTTCTGTTGTCTCTTCATCTTGAGGTGCGGTCTCTGGTACAAGGCTGATGAGTGCAACATCAGTGGAGGGAAGAGGAAGTCGTCCTGCGTATGCGACACCATCGGTGTTTGTCAGTGTGGCAATGAAACCATCAACGACAGTTGCATCTGCTGCGGCATCACCTGTGACAGTGAGAAGCATCGGCCCGTTGTATCCGGGTCCGAAACCCTCTGCAATGAGGTCGTATGCCTTACGCACGGTGGCATCCTCTGCTGCATTTCCGAAGTCGCCGAAACCCAGTCGAATGGAAAACATCGGAATCGACAAAATGCCAAGGAGAACGGTTGCACCGATAAGTGCCGTCCATGGGCGACGCTGCACCGTGCGACTCCAACGCCACCAGACCGTTGTTTGGTGATCGTTTTGTGGTTTGTGTGGCAAATAGCCACGCAACCATGGAACAACGGTGCGCAATGCCTGAACAAGCACAGCAACGATGACACCAGCCAACAAAATCGCATAGTTATGGCTAAACACAGCAACAAATCCGCTGACAACAATTGCCGCTAGTCCAACGACTGCGGCACGCGTTGTTTCATCAATCTTGTTGCCAACCATTGCTAAAAGTGCTGGCAACAATGTGACGCTGGCGATGACCATCACCGCAACACCAATTGCCATGGCGATGGCAAAGCCGCTCACGAACTCAAGACCAATGGTGAGTAAACCAAGCAAGGCAATAATGACGGTGACACCAGCGAAGATGACTGCACGTCCAGAGGTGTTGATTGCTTCAACGATGGCGTTTTCTTTCGTTCGTCCATCATGGAGTGCTTCGCGATAACGCGTGACGATGAACAAGGCGTAGTCGATTCCAACGCCGATACCGATCATTGCAACCATTGATGTTGCTGCATCGGGCATCGACACAACGTTGCTGGCGATTGTGACAATTGCTGATGCAACAGCCAGACCAAGAAGCGCGATACCAATGGGAAGCCCCATCGCCAGAACCGAGCCAAATGCCAACACCAAAATGATGATTGCGGCCAAAAGTCCAAGCGCTTCGCTCTCAGGGATGGGGAATACCGCAAACAAATCCCCGCCGTATTCAATTTGCACACCATCGACCGCCAACGGGTCCATGATGGCGGTGATTTTGTCGACGAAGGGCTGACGTTCACCTAAATCCATTCGTGGAACGTCAACTGTCGCGTATGCGATCGTGCCTTCCTGGCTTATCTGATTAGACATGACGAACGGGCTAATAACGTCGACATTTTCAATCGCATCTACTTGTTCGAATGCGGTGGTGAGCGATTGGATGAACTCAGGCTCGGTGAAACCGTTGGGTGAACTAATCACAATTTGCGACGAGATGCCAGCTTGAGTGGGATTGATTTCCATCAAAATTTCGTTGACTTCACGTGCCTCGCTCGAGGGCAAGTTCATCGACGTTTCAAATGCGGGGCCCACTTGGACGCTGGCGATGGTGAGCACGATTGCCAGTGGAACCCAGAAGGCAAAGACCACCAATTTTTTATGGCGAACACAGAAGCGGGAGAGCGAAGAGAGCACGGGAAATCCTGAAATTGTCGGGGAAATAAAGAATAGGTAACAAAGTCCCGCGACTGCTCTCATCCCGATACGGTTTTATGAAATGGATACACATGTCACACCACCGAACCCCGCCGAGTTGTCGGCTGTGTCGGGCCGTGTGACCCGCATTGACCGAGGCTGGAGCACTGTGTTGCTGGCAGATGAGTCGGTGGTGCGTGTCCGCAATTTGGGCATTGAAGTTGCCGTTGGTGACTTTGTGGATGTTTCCCCAGATTTTGAAAAAATCGACCGTGTACACGAACGACGCAGCGCATTAATGCGTCGTCATTCATTTGAAGGTGCGCGAGGGGTGCGTCAAATTGTTGCCAGCAATATCGACACAGTCTTTGTCGTCCACGCTGTGAACGCCGCCGTTAACCAACGACGTCTCGAGCGTGAATTAGTTCTTGCCTTCGATAGTGGGGCAACACCAGTTGTGTTGCTCTCCAAAATTGACACGGTCAGTGACGAACAATGTGCGACCGTTCGCGATCAACTCGCCGAGGTGGCACTCGATGTTGAAATTGTTCCAATTAGTTCGCTGACAGGAGTTGGCATAGATCGCATTCGTGAGATTGCAGTTACTAACACCACGGTTGCTTTTATTGGTGCCAGCGGTGTCGGAAAGTCGACTCTTGTCAATGCTTTGGTGGGTGACGAGGTGCAACGCACTGCCGAAGTGCGCAGTGATGACCAACGTGGACGACACACCACGGTTGCAGCGGAACTGATTCCACTACTAGGCGGAGCGTGGTTGCTTGATACGCCGGGTCTGCGGGCAGTGACGTTATGGACGAGCGGAGTGGGTATTGAGCGCGCTTTTCACGATGTGTTCTCCTTGGCTGAACAGTGTCGTTTTCGTGATTGCAAACATTTGGAAGAACCCGACTGTGCTGTACGAAAAGCAATAGCAGAGGGTCGGCTGCCGGCAATTCGTCTCGAATCGATGCGTCGCTTGGTCGCTGAAGAATTGTTAGTTGAAGAAGAACAGGTCGAAAAAGAACGTCAATTGGACAAGCGCGGAGTGCGTAAAAAACGCCCGTAAATATTGGCAAACTACGCGGTGATGGGAAATTGAATTCCCACAATTGCACCGCCGCCAGCATTATCGAGTACATAGGCGGTGGCGCCGTGGTCTTCTGCAAACTGGGCGACGATGGCAAGACCTAATCCGGAACCAGGCATCGAACGCGTGGAAGTCGCGCGATAGAAACGTTCGAAGATGTGAGCCTTATCGGCATCGGGAATTCCTGGTCCTTTGTCGCGCACCTCGACCCGTAGAGCTCCAACATGAATTTCAATCGACCCAGACTCATCAGAAAATTTGATCGCGTTGTCGACAAGATTTGAGATGGCGCGGTCGAGTTGATGCGGACGTGCCATCACAACGGTGTTCGGGGTGGTGTGCACTGAGATTGGTGTCGAGGTACGACGTGTTGCTCGCTGCACGATGTCGGAGACAACATCTACAAGGTCAATATGTTCCACTGTCTCAGTTGTTCGTTGATCGGTAGACAGTGCACTCAGTTCGGCACTTAGCGCGGTGAGTTCGTCCACTTCTGCCTTCATGTCCGCGAGAATCGCTGTGCGATCTTCGTCCGACAAATTGGCTCGCTGCAACAGTTCAGCATTGGCTCGCAAACTCGTTAATGGGGTTCGTAGCTCGTGGCTGGCGTCTTGCACCAATCGGCGTTGACGCTCTGTGCTGTCACGAAGCGCTGTCAACATGGTGTTGAAACTTCGCGCGAGTTGGGCAACTTCATCGGTACCGGTGACATCGATTGCGCTATCAAGATTTTTTGTGACCGCGATGGTTTCTGCTGTGGTTGCCAGTGTTTCTATGGGTCGGCTGATGCGTCGTGCGAACAACCAGCCAGCCCCTGCGGCGATGAGAACTGCGATGGTTGCAAAGAGTGGGAACCAGATGCGCATACCGCGTTGTGCATCAACAAGGATTTGCGTTCCTTTGGCGACCTGCACAATGCCGCCTCCTGGGGCGGCAATAGACATCATGCGGTATTCGTTGCCATTAATGGAGATTTTCGAATAATGAAAGCGTTTTCCGCCGGTGGTGAGTGAACGATCGTCATCGGTGACGGGCAAGGTGGGATAGTCGGCTCGTTTAATGACTGTGCCGTCTTCAGCGACCAACTGGGTAATCGAGTCAATTTCTGGCTGCATCAATTGTCGAGTAATCGCACCGCCACCGAATGCATCGTTGATGTTGAAACGGGGGTTCTCAAAAGCCCGCAGTACTTCAACAGCGCGTTGGTTCAATGACTGGGTGACTTGATTTTCAAGTTGATTGGTGGCGATTGTGTACGCACCAAGACTGATTGCCAGTGCAACCAAAAAGACGAGCCCTGCCGTGACCGTGATGTAACGAGTGCGAAGACTCATGATTCCCTCACCGTGTAGCCCACTCCGCGAATAGTAAAGACCATCCGGCTTTCATCGTTCTCTTCGGTTTTACGTCGAAGGTATCCGATGTATACATCAAGTGACTTTGATCCGGTTTCAAAGTTGTAACCCCAAATGGTTTCGTAAATATGTTCTCGAGAAATCACCATATTTGGTTGTTGCATCAATAGTTCCAAGAGATCAAATTCGGTTTTTGTTAATTGAATATCTCTGTCGCCACGTTTCACTTCACGAGTGGATGGATTCAACGTTAAGTCACCAACTCGAAGTACTGCCGCAGATTCAATGTTGGCTGTTCGTCTGAGAAGTGCACGACATCGAGCAAGAAGTTCGTCAACTTCAAATGGTTTCACCAAGTAGTCATCTGCTCCAGCATCAAGCCCGGCAACTCGATCGCCCACTTCGTGGCGAGCGGTTAACAAAAGAATCGGTGTCTTGATGCCGCGATGCCGGGCTTCCTTGCACACTGTCAAACCATCTGCGAAAGGCATCATCACATCGAGAACAGCGAGATCGTAACGATGTTGGGTCAGTTCATCGAGTGCTTGTTGTCCGTCGCCAACTGCTGTGACGTCGTACTTTTCAAGCTCGAGAACACGTTGGACAGCCTTGCGAACCGAGGGGTCGTCCTCTGCAATTAACACTTTGGCTGTCTCCATGGCTTCACGGTATCCATATCCCATAAGGGTTTGAGGAATAGTGCGGAATTCTTAGGTTTCTCTTACCTGGCTCATGGAGACTTCTTACCTTCAGAGACGAATCTGTCATCAGCCAGAAACACCTGGTGACACACAACAAAGGAAACCTTCCATGAGAACCACATCCCGTTTTACAAAAGTTGCAGTCTCTGCAGGCCTTATCGTCGCTACCGGCGCCGGTGTTCTTGGCTTAACTAGTTTTGCAAGCGCTCAAGTCTCTTCGTCTTCTCCTGCCGTTATCGAGGTGACGACATCTGACGACACAGCCACTACCAGTGAACAGACACCTGGAACAGTTGAGGCACAAGCATCGACCGGAGAAACAAAAGTCTCGCCTCTTGCTGTCGCGGCAAATGCATTGGGAATGACAGAAGCCGAACTTCGCACAGAGTTAGAGGCCGGAAAGTCGATTGCTCAAGTTGCGGAAGCAAAAAATGTCGATATTGAAAAAGTGATTGATGCTTTAGTTGCTGAACGAAAGGAACACATTTCAGCCCACGTTGCTGAAGGAAAGTTGACTCAAGAACAAGCTGACAAACTCTTGGCCGATGTCGAGACACGCGTGACCGAGATGGTGAATAAGACCGGTCTTCCTATGAAGGGCGGCAAAGGCGGACCTGGTGGCGGTGATCATCGTGGCAAAGGTGGCCATATTCGAGCGGCGTCTGAAGATCTCGCCGGCGTGTTGAATCTGTCGGTTGAGGAACTTCGCACACAATTGCAATCCGGAAAATCCCTGGCGGCAATTGCCGAAGCACAAAATGTCGAAATCAGCACGGTGAAAGATGTACTCACGTCTGAGTTCAAGGCACATCTTGACGAAGAAGTGGCTGCTGGCAAGCACACACAAGCAGAAGCTGATGCAAAGCTTGAACAATTCACGTCACGTCTTGACGACATGGTGAACCGTGTACGTCCAGAAGGCGGAATGCGTGACGGCGGCCGTCATGGTCACAGCGGTCATGGTCCGCGAGGCGAGATTTAAAAAATCCCCCCTAAAGGCGGCCGGAGTCCAACATTGAGAGGACTTCGGCCGCTCTTTTTTGCACCTCATCACGATCGCTGAGTTTTTGTGCCGCACGCACTTGAGTAGCCATACGTGGATTCTTCTGGAATTTCTCGGCGTGTCGCAGAAGGAAATCCCAATACAGAGTGGTGAACGGACATGCGTCGTCCCCGACGCGTTTTTTGCGATCGTAGGCGCACCCTTTGCAGTAATTGCTCATTCGATCGATGTAGGCCCCACCACCTGCATAAGGCTTGGTGGCCATCTTGCCACCATCTGCGTGTAGTGACATTCCCACCACATTGGGGACCATCACCCATTCGGCTGCATCAACGAACATCTCCCACATCCACCTCGTCATCTCTTGTGGATTCACCCCGGCAATCAGCGCCAAATTTCCCATCACCATCAAACGGGGAATGTGATGAGCCCATGCGCGTGTGTGCACGTCGCCCACGCATCCCGACATGCATGCCATCTGTGTCGATGTGGGGTCTGTGAAGACGGTCGGAAGTGGTCGAGTGGCATGTAGTTCGTTGAGTTGGGCGTAGTCAGGCATCCACAACCAGTACAAGCCCCACACATATTCACGCCATCCGATTATTTGGCGAATGAACCCCTCCGCAGATGCGATGGGAACAACGCCGGTGTCGTATGCACGTTGTACTGCGTCACACACTTCGCCGGGAAGAAGCAACCCGTTGTTGAGATACGGGGACAACATTGAATGAGCAAGATGCCAGTTGTCGTTCAACATTGCATCTTCGTGTGGACCAAACATCGGCAAGAGATTGTCGATGAAGTGGTCCAGTCGGCGCAGTGCTTCAGTGCGCGTCGTTGCCCACGTTCCATTGGGCTCTGCGCCAATTGCGTTTGCAGGCAGTTCGGCTATAACGCGTCGGTCAATCTCGTCCAGGACGTATGTCGGAGGAGACGGCCATGGACGCGAGCCATCTTTTGGCGGACCTTGTCGGTTGTCACGATCAAAGTTCCACTGTCCTCCAGCTGGTTCACCCGCATCCATCAGATAATTCAGTCTTGTGCGTTGGCGTCGGTAGAAATCTTCCATCTTTAATGACTTGCGCGTGGAAGCCCAACTAGCGAAGTCTCCAGATGTTGTGAGGAATTGTCCTGATGGAACGCTGATGACCCCGAGGGACTGAACAAGTTCTCGTGCTGCATAACTGTTTGGTTCAGAAACGATTACTTCTACTGGTGTGAATTGGGCAACGTGATCGGCGAATCCGTCACGCATTGTTGGCGCGAATCGATAGTCGACGGTGAATCCACGCTGACGAAGTTCTTCTGCGAAATGTCGCATTGACGACAATAGAAAGTGGAGACGTTGTTTATGCCATGGGCGAGACGAGATCTTTTGTGTCGACTCAATCATCAACACCACATCAGTCTGTGGATCTGCTGTGGCGAGTGCTCCTAATTCGGTATTGAGTTGATCGCCGAAGACCCAGAGAGTACGACGCGATGTCATGAACCAGTGATGCTGTGAGCAACAGTGACGGCGCGGTCAAAACCTGTGTTCGATAGTCGCGCACGCAGACGACTCTCGGTGGCAACGACAACGAGGTCACCGTCTGATGAACGAGCGCGTCCGGCGGCACCCAGTAATAAACCCAGTGCTGCATCTTCGATGTGGCCTGCTCCATCGATATCGACAGCGGCCACGGTGCCCGATGTTTCTGTGACGAGTCGAACGAGTGCGTCATTGAAGCGAGGAAGCGAGACCAAGTCGACATCACCAGTGACGACTAAGACATGGCGCGACCCGATTGTGGTGCGGCGAAGTTCCATGTCCATAGACGTCACGCTAACGGCTCAACACGGGGGGAGCCTCGCGCATCATGGTGGCAGAGGCGCGCAGGCCGATCACTTTGCTGATGCGCCCGACAAGAGGAAATCTTGATTTTCGCGTCAGAACGACGGTGACAAGACCTGTTTCCAGATCATCGGTGACGCTGGCGGTGGCGCCATGGGCTTTGGCAAATTGTTGCGCTGCCTCGGCGGGGTTCTCTGATGTCACGGCGATTCGCGTGGCCGTGCGCGCAGTGTCGTGGAGTGTGATGACGTGCAGGCAAGCAATGGTGAGACCAACCAACACCGCCGCACACGCCACAACCACGGGGGAGACGATGGCGAATTCGACGGTTGATTGGCCGCGGCTGTTATTCGCCACCGGATTCTGTGCGTTGAAGCACGCCTTCAAAAATTGTGTCGAACAATTCGCCAATTCGTCCCGACCCGCCGCCAACAGTGGCCCAGGCGATAACCAGACTGGCGATAACGGCAGCGACAAGAAGTATGAGTGCATATTCGGTGGTGGCTTGACCGCGATTTTTTGAGTTGTTTGGGTCTCGTACGTCGCGTCGATTTCGTATGCGAAGTGAAGTCATGTGTTTTCTTTCTATGACGGAATTGTTGTGAATGTTGGGGAGAGAACGGGGCCGAGTCGACTGAGTGTGTTCAACATCAGTGGGAGAACTGTGATGAACAAAAATGATGGCAAGATACACAACACAAGAGGGAATGAAAGCCGTGTTGGTAATTGACGAATCAGTACGTCGCTGTGATGACGCATTGCGTTTCGAGTGTCATCAACAATGCGATGCATCGTGTTTGCGAGGGGAAGTCCATCTGTAAAGCCAGATTCGATCGCCTGGGCGAGTCGATATGCCGATGTGGATTCGGGAAGGTGAGTTAATGCAAGTTGTAGTGTCGCACCGCTCTCTAAGGCTGCGGCAACACTTGTGCCAATTTCGCTCAGGCCCCTCCATCTGATGAGCGAGTCAATAATTGAACGACCAGCCCGCAGTGAAGTCACCACGTTTTCCGCCAGCAATGCAATGTCGTCGATGGGTTGAGAGACAACTCGATGAATAATTCGGCGTGTCCACAATGCGCCCACGCGGTTAATAAGAATTCCGGTTCCTATAAGAAAAACCATTGACGGTTCAAAGAGTCGCTCTCGCATGTCTGAGGAGAACACAACAAGGAGGGCGCACGCGACAAGAGGAAGATACGTGAGAATACGGATGGTGAGAACTGCCTGGGAGGTGGCTGCGCGAATCTCGGCGTGTAGTGATTGGTGTGCTCGAAGTGTCTGGGCTACATGGTCGAGTGCAGTAGCGATAAAGACTCCATCAACATGGGTGTTCTTCAGTAGTTGACACAGTAAGAAGTAATCCTGTGTTGTGGGGAGTGGCGTTGTTTCGACGGCATCGTTCAGAATCTCATCTATTGAGCGCAGGTAGTGGTGCGACAAAGTTTTCTCCACTGGAGAGGTATCGATGATGTGCTGTAGTGCAATGTGAAGTGCATCGCGGGCATGCGTTCCCGATCGCGTGAGTCGAGCAAGGTGTTCGACAATGTCGATGGGGTTGATTAATGGTGGCGAAGCCGACGAAACGGTGTTGATCTTTGGTGTATTCGATGCTTCAGGCGGGGAGTGAACAGAGTGGAGGTGTTCACAGTGCGCTCGAGTCGTACGACGATCTGCAAAAGTGAAAATGCGAGGGGCTAGCCACAGACCAAAAACGGCACTAAACATTGCCGAAAGAAGAGCTAACACAGATCAGCTGACGCCGACGGTGCGTATCGATTGAGCCGTAAAGACCGATTGGAACTCCTCGCAATCGCGCACCATGATTTCGTTAATACGACGGCGACCATGAGGCAATCTGACCATGTGCACAATTGCATCAATTGCTGATGTGGCCAGTGATTGTGCATAGTCGCGAGTCCAATGTGGGGCATCACGAACGATGATGTTGGCGAGCCGTGCGAGGGTGTCGGTGGCAGAGGTGGCGTGCACGGTGGACCAACAACCACGATGCCCCGATGTCATTGCCAACACCATGTCGATTGCTTCGGCACCTCGCACTTCTCCCACAATCAGACGGTCGGGTCGCATGCGCAATGATGTACGTACAAGTTGTTGCAATGTGATCTCTCCCGTCCCTTCATGATTGGGCTGACGTGTTTGTAGGTGCACCACATGGGGATGAGCAAAACGCAGTTCGGAAGTGTCTTCAACACAGATAATCCGCTCTGTTGCGTGCAGCGATTGTGAGACGGAAGACAGAAGAGATGTCTTTCCCGACGATGTTGCTCCCGAGACAACAACATTTCTTTTCTCAGCAATTAAATCGCGGATGATTCCGCACGCTTTCTCGTTACCGAATGCAGCAAGAGGAAGAATGCGATGAGAAAATTTACGCAGATTGATGGAAATTCCCGTCACAGAAATAGGGGGAATAACTACACACGCACGAGTGCCATCGTCAAGTCGTGCATCAAGCATCGGAGACAACAAATCAATTCGTCTTCCTGACACCCGCGAGATGTATTCAACACACTGGGCTGTTTGCTGCTCGGTCAGGTCATCGACGTAGCGGACGCCACTGAGATCTTCGACCCACACACTTTTTCCATGAACCACCATGACTTCATAGACGTCAGGATTGTCGAGATATGTCAGTAGAGGTTCAAGGCCAATTGTCATGAGGGGAGCAAGTGCGACAGTTGTGATCCGAAGAGTTGTTCAACTCTTGATGGCAGTAACCCCGCATCGACCGCGCGAGCAATGGCTGTGTTGTGGGGAACTTCGGCAACAACGTCAACACCGAGCACATGCCCGACATCTGCAACAGTGAGTGCTCGACCTTCTTCGCACACCACCGCCACATTGTGTGGGCGGGGCATTGTTGTGGCTCGTTGCAGACTGAGATAGCAGGGTTTAGTCACCAATGTGATTTGACTGACGGCTTGAGCGATTTCGCCAGGAATGAACCCAGTACCTGCATCGATGATGACGTGGTGGGAAAG
>JBEDHS010000156.1:0-13014 GCA_041173945.1 Actinomycetota bacterium | reverse complement strand
GTCACCAATTTTCAGATCTGCGAGGTGGTCAGTGTTACGCGGTTGTGCTGGAGCTGCCACGACCCGCTCACGTTTTTGCGCACCAAAGGTTCGCCCCGTCGGTTCTTCATCGCGACGTCGGTAGGCCGGCATATCTGCATCATGCCAATCGCCCGGGGTACGCCCATAGGTGCGGCTGTGATCGACACCAGAGTCGACATTTCCTTGGCGATCGAAAAGTTCGGCGGGAATCTCGGCGAGAAAGCGAGATGGTGGGTTGTATTGCGATTGTCCAAACAACATGCGATGCCATGCATGGGATACCAGCAGTCGTTCACGAGCACGCGTTAAACCCACATAGGCCAATCGACGTTCTTCTTCTAGTTCTGCTGGCTCGGTGAGTGCACGGTTGTGCGGGAAGATTCCTTCTTCGCAGCCGACAAGAAACACCACGGGATATTCCAACCCTTTCGCCGAATGAAGTGTCATTAACACGATGTGGTTGTCACCGTCGAGATCGTCGGTGTCGGCGACGAGTGCAACTTGTTCTAAGAATTCATCGACCTGTGTGAATTCAGCGGCAGAACCTATGAGTTCAGAGATGTTTTCAAGGCGGCCCGCCGCCTCGATGGAATCTTCGTTTTCCAAGTCGGCGAGATAGCCGCTGTTGTTCATGGCAAGTTCTAATACCGCCGCTGGTCCATCATCGAGTGCTGCATGCATTTCTTCGACGAGTGCAACAAATGTGGCGATGCCTTTTACCGCAGCGCCGCTAACACCGGCTTCCGATGCGCGTCGCATCGCATCGATAAATGAAATTCCCTGTGCGGCACTAAAGGCATCTAATTTTCCGATGCTGGTGTCGCCAATGCCGCGCTTGGGCACATTGAGAACACGTTTGATGCTGATTTCATCGAGTGGATTAGCGCCCGCCTTCAGATAGGCAATCGCATCTTTGACTTCTCGACGGTCGTAGAACTTTGTACCGCCCACCACTTTGTAGGGAATGCCAGCGCGCATGAGTGATTCTTCAACAGAACGACTTTGAGCGTTGGTGCGATACATCACCGCGATATCGCCCCATGTGCGGTTGTCTTCGTCGTGAATCTCTTGAGCGGTTCTTGCAACCCAGGAAGACTCGTCGTATTCGTCTTCTGCGAAATAGCGCACGATGCGTTCACCATCGCCGGCCGATGTCCACAAATCTTTCGGGCGTCGGCCCAGGTTTTGAGAAATGACAGCATTTGCCGCCGACAAAATTGTTTGCGTACTGCGATAGTTCTGGGCCAACACCACAACGGTGGCTTCACCGAATGCATTTTCGAATTCTTCGATGTTGCGCATGTCCGCACCGCGGAATTTATAGATGCTCTGATCGCTGTCGCCGACAACGCAGACATTTTTATGACGTTCGCCCAACATCAACACAATGCGGTTTTGCGCTTGGTTCGTGTCTTGGTATTCGTCAATCAAAATGTGAACGAAACGTTCCTGGTAATAACGCAGAACTTCGGGGTGTGTTTCAAAAAGCCTGACCACGTTGACCAACAAGTCATCGAAATCCATTGCACCTGCGCGTCGCAATCGTGATTGATATTCGATGTAGATGTCGGCATGTCGACGCGCGACGATGTGTTCTGCGGTGTCGTGTGCACGCCCAGGTGTTACCAGTTCGTTCTTCCACAAACTGATACGTGATTGAGCAGCACCAGCTGGGAATTTTTTGGGGTCAAGCCCCATGTCGCGAATGACATAGCCAATTAACCGTTTGGAATCTTGCGAATCGTAAATGGTGAATTGCTTCGGATACTCGATTGCTTCGGCGTGTTGACGAAGAATACGCACACAGGTTTTGTGAAACGTGGTGACCCACATGCTGCGCGCAGCTTCGCCCACCAAATCGAAAACGCGGTGGCGCATTTCTTCTGCGGCTTTGTTGGTGAAGGTGATGGCCAAGATGGACGAAGGATGCACACCTTGCGAAATGAGCCATGCAATGCGCTGTGTGAGAACACGCGTTTTCCCCGACCCCGCACCGGCCACAACAAGTAACGGTCCACCAGGATGGTAGACAGCCTCTTGCTGATCGGGATTGAGGGACATCGCTTCGCGAGACGAAGCAGATGAAGCGTTATTCATGACCCCGCCATTGTAAGTGCGGGTTGTGTCGACGAAGGAGCAAATGCCTTCGCAGAATTACTTGCGAGTGTTGACCTTGATGGGCAGCTGACGAGGTCCGCGAACCTGGCCAGTGCTCCACGTGACTTCTTCTTGAGTGTTTAATTCGAAGTCTGGGAAACGCTCGAGGAACACCTCGACAGCGACGTTCATTTCCAAACGAGCCAAGTTCGAACCCAAGCAACGGTGAATACCCAATCCGAATGCGGCGTGGCGGTTTTCTTCACGGTCGATGATGACTTTGTCTGCGTCCTTGAACTTTTCTGGGTCGCGGTTTGCTGCAGGGAACGGGAGAAGAACCCAATCTTCTTCTTTCATCTGCACACCGTGGAATTCGTGGTCTTGCTTGACCAAACGAGCCATGGTGACTGGTGCGTACGCACGCAAGAACTCTTCAATTGCCATCGGGATCATGTCGGGGTTTTCCACCAAACGACGACGATCGACTGGGTTGGTGGCGAGATGCCAAATGGAGTTACCGATGCCGCTCCATGTGGTGTCGATACCAGCAACCATCAACAAGATGATTGTTCCCACGACGTGTTCACGGGACAACTTGTTGCCCATGATTTCTGCGTTCAGCAAGAACGAAATCAAGTCATCGCGTGGATTCTCGATGTGATCTTCAACGGCCTTGGTGAGGTACTCGTTGAGTTGCTCGAAGACAGGCTCACGCTCTTCACGAGATTCACCAACGCCTTCCAAAATGACGTGCACCCATGAACGGAAGATGTCGCCATCTTCTTTGGGAAGACCAGCCATCGACGCGATGATCATGACAGGAATGTGCTGTGCGTATTCCTTGGCGGCATCAACGAAGTCGCGATCGCCCATCTTGTCGATGAGTTCATTACACATCTCGCGAATTTCATCGCGCAGTGGGTCGATCTTCTTTGGTGCGAATGCGGGAAGAAGAATGCGACGAGCTTCCTGATGGAAAGGGGGGTCCGATGTAATCGGGGGTGCAGAACCAATTGGTGCAGGCATTGCATCTTCAATTTCGCTTGGCTTGAGTTGTCCAACGACAACACTGCGGCTGGTGAAGTGCTCGGTGTCATATGCAATCTCGTTCACCATCTCGTGTGTGAGTGGCAACCACACACCGCCATAGCGCTCTGTGTGTGCAATGGGGCAACCAGACGCTTTGAGGTCGTCCCAAATCTGGTGAATGTTTGCGTTGTATTCGGGCGCACCATGATCGAAATCTGTTGCCCAATCGGTCACGGGACCATAAACGGTGTCAGCCATGTTCTTACTCCTCGATTGTGATTGCAAACTCTGGACAGTTAGCAACGGCGAGTCGTGCTTTGTCTTCAAGACCAGCAGGTACGACGCCGTCGTTTAGTTCAAAAGCGTTGCCGAGATCATCGACATCGAATAATTCTGGGGCCAATGCATAACAACGGTTATGGCCTTGGCATTTGGAAGAGTCAACGTGAACACGCATGGACGTAGTGTATGTCACAGGAGAAGAAATTTCACCATGGGAAATCGAACATTCCTCATTCTGTTGCCGCCATCGGAGGGCAAGTCAGAGGGAGGAGACGCCTCAACATCGTGGTCACCCCACACCGGTACGTTTGGGTCCACCCTTGGCGATTTTCGCGCCGAGATTGCAGCTCACCTCGCAGCCCAAAAAGGCGGAAACGCTCAATTACTTGGCGTGTCGGGGAAACATCTAGAACGCGCACAACACGCCAATCGATCTGTTGTTGGCGCGCCCGCGTTACCCGCATGGCAGCGCTACACGGGCGTGGTCTGGGACCATTTGGACCTCGCATCACTAACCGTGACTCAGAGAAAAACAGCGTTGGCGCGCATCGTGATTCCCTCGGGGCTTGCCGGACTGGTGACTGCAGCCGACCCACTCCCCGATTATCGATTGAAGATGGGTGCCCGGTTGACCCCCATTGGGACGGTGTCGAAATGGTGGCGAGATGACCTGACCGAGGCGTTCGTCGAATTTCTTGCTGGACGCATCGTGATTGATCTACTTCCCCAAGAACATCGCGCGGCAATCGACTGGACGCGCATCCCAAGTGCGGTTCGGGTTGATCTGGTGTCGAAAAAAGGCGATGTCGTTGGCGGACACAATGCCAAAGCAGCCAAAGGTCTGCTTGCACGTCACTTGCTTCTGTCCAACGTCGACACAATCGCGCCTATGGTGAAGTCGTTCAAGCATCCTGAATATTCAGCAAAGGTGACCTCGTGACGACTCGCAATCTTTTTGATCTGACTGGAAAAAACGCAATCATCACTGGCGGTAGTCGCGGGCTTGGAAAAGAAATGGCGTTGGCATTCGCTGAACATGGAGCCAACGTCGTCGTCGCTAGTCGCAAAGTGGAAAATTGCGAGGAAGTTGCCCAACAGATTCGTGACATGGGACGCAAAGCAATGGCGATTGGCTATCACGCAGCGTCATGGGATGATGCTCAACGTTTGGCAGACACTGCGATTAACGAATTCGGTGCGATTGACATTTTGGTCAACAACGCAGGAATGTCCCCGTTGTATTCATCTTTGGTCGACGTATCTGAAGAGTTGTACGACAAAGTGCTGGGCGTCAACTTGAAAGGACCATTTCGCTTGTCGGCACTTCTTGGTACTCACATGACAACTCCTGATGCCAACGGCACAATTCGTGGCGGAAAAATCATCAATGTGTCGTCGACGTCAAGCCAACGTCCGTCGCCGAACGAAGTTGTCTATGGCGCCGCCAAAGCAGCGATTAACACTTTGACAGTGGGCTTGGCACGTACTTACGGGCCACATGTGCGCGTGAACTGCATTGTTCCTGGGCCGTTTTTAACCGACATCTCAAAGGCGTGGGATCTGGAGCAATTTAATGCTCGAGCAAAGCAGGCCTATTCGATGCAACGTGGCGGTGAGCCGCACGAAATTGTCGGTGCAGCCTTGTACTTGGCAAGTGATGCCAGCAGTTACACAACAGGAATGTTGTTGAACGTCGATGGTGGTCCGCGTTAGGTGCGTGCACCGCGTGCGAGGACGACTATTTCAATTTTTCAGTAAGAAACGACAACACTTTTTCCACACTGGCTTCGTCACGTTGCTCGGTCAGCACGCTGTGATCACTTTTTGATGATGACGGCAGTTCAATTGCGATAAACGCATCCCCCAATAGTTCGCGAAGTTGTGCGAACCGATCACCGACCAACTTGTCTTGATCAAAACGCAAGCCCAACACTTGACACCCCATCGATGCGCGATGAGCAACCACCGCAGCATCATCGCGCGACAAGTTGAGATCGCGTCCACGTTTCTTGCCGATTGAAAATGGCAGCGACGGTTGTGACAGCACGGGCGCCACCATGATGTCGTCGACCATCATTCCCAAAGCAAAGCCACCGGAAAAACACATGCCCACAGCACCAACACCTTTGCCACCCACTTCTTGGTGCATCGCACGCGCCAAAGCACGCAACCACGAAATGATCGGCGATGTACGACCAAGTGCCATTGTTGTGAATTCGCGCGAGATGCACACTTTCAACATTGACGAGGCGAGATATTTTCCAGAGACGTCTTTGCCCGGAGTTCCGACAAGATTGGGCATCACGACGGTGAAACCGGCGTTCACCACATCGTCTGCGAAACGTTCCACCGCGGGTGTGATCCCAGGAATTTCATGCACCACCACGACCACGGGTCCCGAACCCTTGCGATACACATCGCGAGTCAGAGTCGCTGATGTGAATGAAAACATCGTCCAGGTGTCGAGTGCCATAAGTGTTCTTCCTATCTTCCACGCAGTGAATGCAATGCGGATTCGGCCAAATTGTCGACGCTGAGTTTCAGTGGTTCAAGATCGACCTGCTGATCGCCCATGGCGCCATGCAAATACCGTGCATAGACGCCTTCTGCGATAACAGCTAAACGGAAACTGGCGAACGCTTTGTAATAGCCAATGTTCGAGACGTCATATCCCGTTCGTTGTGCATAGCGTTCGACGAGATGATCGAATGTGCAAAAGCCTTCCAAGCCAGACGGATCATTTGTGCGCGTCATCGGCTGGCCCGGATCTGTCCAGTAGATGCCCACGTATCCAAGGTCTGCCAATGGGTCGCCCAACGTGCACAATTCCCAATCAAGAACTGCTGCGATGGTTCCGTTGTCGACATTGGTTAAACAATTTCCGAATCGATAATCGCCATGTGCGATGGCGACTGCTTGTTGAACAGGGATGTTGTCGGCGAGACGACGCGCCACTTCTTCAATCGCGGGCAACTCGCGCGTTTTTGATTGATCCCATTGTGTCGACCAACGCTTCACTTGTCGTTCTACATACCCTTCACGTTTGGCGAGAGTTCCCAATCCAATGTCATCGATGTTGACTGCGTGAAGATCGGCCAACACGTCAATCAGATTTTCCGATGCGTGTGTGCGGAGATGAACAGGGAGTTGTTCGCCTTTTTCGGGGCTGTCGAGAACAACGCCTGCGACGTAATCCATGACATAGAACGGGGCGCCGTTGACAGCTTCATCGGTGCACACGCCAAGAGTCGTAGGTACCGGAACATTGGTTTTACCAACAGCGGAAATAATGCGGTGTTCGCGTTCCATGTCGTGTGCGGTGGCAAGAACATGTCCGAGCGGCGGACGACGCAACACCATCTGTTTGCCGTTGGCATCGACTACTCGAAAGGTGATGTTGCTGCGACCGCCAGCAATGAGGTGATAGGTGTACGGGCCAGTCGCACCGTCAATATTGGTGTTCAACCACTGTTCAACGCGTGGCTCATCAATTCCCTGCATGGGGATTGACCGTAGTAGGTGTTAGCGAGGGCGAGCGACGCCGACGATTTTGCTCCACTGCACCGGTGCGATGCGCACCACGCTTCCGGGTTGCGGCGCGTGCACCATGGTTCCATTACCCAAATAAATAGCCACGTGACTGATGGGGTTATGGCTGAAGATGAGATCGCCGGGTTGTGCGAGCTGTTTCGGAATTTTTGGCAACGCGTTGTACTGGGCGCGCGAGTTACGAGGTAACCCCACCCCTGCTTTCCCCCACGCATACGCAGTTAAACCTGAGCAGTCGAAAGACTTGCCCGGAAGACTGGTTGCATATTTGTATGGCACTCCCAATTGGCTGAGTGCTGCACGGACAGCGGTTTGTGCGCGAGCAGATACCGACGGGATGTTTCCGTATTTTCGCTGTTCGGCCGCATAACGACTTTGGAATTCAGCTGAACGACGTTGCGAATCGGCAAGCAACGCCGCCTCGCGACGCTGGCGTTCTTCACGCACCAGTTCAATCAAGTCTCCCTGAACAGACGATTGCAGATCCTCATAACGCGCGATGAGAGATTCTGCAGCACTTTGTCGTTTGAGAACATTTGCTGCAACAGACTCTGCTTGTTTGCGTTTACGTTCGAGAACATCTTGTTTCTTGGTCAGTTCAATTGCTGTTGAATCCAAAGAGTCGGTTGTCAATGCGCCTTGGTTCATGGCGATAGAGAGCATCTGTTCACGTTGCAGTGCATCTTGAACACCACCAGAGGATGCAAACAAATTGGTCAACGTGGAATTACGACCACCATGCATGAATTGAGTAACGGCGGACAAGTACAAAGTTCCTCGCATCTGAGCCAACTGGGCTTCGGCGGCTGCGACATCGGCTTGTGCTTGTTCAATCTCTAAACCCAGATCTGATTGCAGAGCGACTGCCTCGGCGTAATCCTCACCCAAAATGTCCATCTGGTCGGAAAGTCGTTCGAGTTGGTCGGCGATATTGGAGGCTTGCCGACGCTTGTCTTCGATGGGGTCAGCAGACGCGCCAGGAATCGAGACGGAAGGACCCACCACTAGGGCCACAATCAAGGCCACAATCAGGGAAAACTTCTTCGTCATCGGCGACGGATGTAACTGCACCATGAGACTTTCATCGTAGGTGGACTCGGACCCAACAGGACCGCGGAGGCTCTCTAACCCTTATGAAATAAAGGAAAAACGTGGGTCACAGGGGGTTTATTCCCATTCGATTGTGCCCGGTGGTTTGGACGTGACGTCATAGACCACGCGGTTGATTCCGGGGACCTCGTTGATGATGCGATTCGACATCTTCTCGAGCAACTCGTACGGCAAGCGGGCCCAATCAGCGGTCATCGCATCGTCGGAGGTGACGGCACGAATGATGATGGGGTGACCGTAGGTGCGTTCGTCGCCCATCACTCCCACGCTGCGGATGTCGGCGAGAACAGCAAAGGATTGCCAGATCTCTCGCTCGAGTCCGGCGTTTTTGATTTCATGTCGCACGATCTCATCGGCGTGCTGCAAGGTGGCCACTTTGTCGGGGGTGACTTCACCAATAATGCGCACTCCCAACCCTGGACCAGGAAACGGCTGACGCCACACGATGTCGTCGGCGAGACCAAGTTCGATGCCCACTTTTCGCACTTCGTCTTTGAACAATGCGCGTAACGGTTCGCACAATTCAAGTTCCATATCGTCGGGCAAACCACCGACGTTGTGATGACTCTTAATAACCGCGGCTGTGCCATCGGCTCCACCGCTTTCCACGATGTCGGGATACAACGTTCCTTGGACCAAGAACTTCGCGTCCGTGATGCCACCAGTGTGTTCTTCGAAGATGCGCACGAATAATTCACCAATTGCTTTGCGTTTTGCTTCGGGCTCGGTGATGCCCTTTAGCTTCTCGAAGAATCGATCCCCTGCATCAACGTGAATCAGTTCAATTCCCATGCTGCGACGGAAAGTTTCGACTACCTGTTCGCTCTCACCCCGGCGCATTAGGCCAGTGTCGACATAGACACACGTCAATTGTGAACCAATGGCTCGATGTACCAAGGCTGCGGCAACTGACGAATCAACTCCACCGGACAAACCACAAATTGCTCTTTCGTTTCCTACTTGTGCACGGATGGCAGCGATTTGGTCGTCAACAATGTTTGCCATTGTCCAGTCTTGGCGGCATTGTGCAACTTCGACTAGGAATCTCTCCAGAAGATCTTGACCGTGTGCAGAGTGCACCACTTCGGGGTGGTACTGCACGCCATAAATTTTTCGCTCATCGTTTTCGATAACAGCGTGAGGCGCATCGGGAGTTGACGCGGTGGTGATAAAACCCTGCGGCGCAGTGCTGACGAAATCGAAATGGCTCATCCACACGTCATGGGTGGTGGGTGCAGATGCGGCCAGCACGTGCGAGTCGCCATGACGAGTCAGAGTTGCGCGACCATATTCTCCGCGACCACCACGGGCAACTTCCCCACCAAGTTGCTGGGCGATGAGTTGGCAGCCATAACAGATGCCCAAGATGGGTACGCCTAAGCCATAAATGGCCGGGTCAAGAACGGGGGCACCTTCCACATGGACGCTCTTGGGACCACCGGACAAGACGATGGCCTTGGGGTTCTTGGCGGCCACCTCGGCAGCGGTGATGCGGTGAGGAACGATTTCGGAATACACCTGGGCTTCACGAACTCGACGGGCAATGAGCTGGGCATATTGGGCACCAAAGTCGACAACGAGCACTGTGTCGTGGTGATGTGAGTCGGTTGCGGGAGGCATGATTTGTTTAACCCTAGTTGGCGTGTGACGATGGAGCCGTGCCCCGATTCGCTGCTGTTCTCTGTGCCCTTCTTCTCACCGTCGCACCTGTTGGTGTGTCTTCGGTGTCTGCAAGTGGCAACGACCACACCGTCGACACGACCGTGCCCGCCACTACTCCCGCGTATGGCTACGACCTAGAAAAAGAGCCCGATGATTGCATTGGGTTTCTACCCAAGCCCGGATGCGGCAGAGAACCGCAACAAGCAGGTGACCGCGGTGGGGCTCTTCAATATGTCGTGTTCGCGGTGATGTTGGGCGGCGTTGGCATCATTGCCACTGTGTTAATTCGCAATGTGATCAGACGCGATCGCGCGCTCGCCGAGCAAGTGGCAAAGACAGAAAAATAACCACACACCACCTACGGTTGCAGAGTGGGCATTATCTACATCCTGATTAGTGGCATTGCTTTTGGCTTGTTGCCGTGGTTTGCTCGCATCGCCTATGACCACGGCACTGATCCGTTGGGGATGTTGATTGGCAGATTTTTCTTGGCGGCAATTGGTCTTTTTGTTCTGCGGTTCTTTATGCAGCGCGGCAAACCGTGGCCGCGTGGTGCGACACTGTGGCAATTAATCGGACTTGGTGCAGTGGGATATGCAGGCCAATCAAGTTTGTACTTCTTCGGCATTGAACGAATCGACGTCAGTTTGGCCACGGTGATTTTCTATTCGTACCCCGTGTTTGTTGTTCTCGCAGGCTGGGTCGTGTTCAAAACCAAACCCACCACAAAAGTGATCGTGTGTTTGGCCATCGTGTTGGCAGGCACAACGCTGACAGCGGGACAAGTACGAGCCGGAAGTTTTACGGGCGTGTTGATGATGCTGGGTGCTGCCGCGTGGTACACGGTGTACATCGTTGTCGCCAGCAAAGTCACGCCAAAAGTGGGTGCGCTGACATCACTGACAATCATCATGGCTGGTGCTTCAGTGGCGCATCTGTTGGCTTGGCCGCTTCATCAATCACAAATTCCGAGTGACGCCGCGGGTTGGTGGGCCACAGCGGCCGCAGCAGGTGTTAGCACGATCATTGCGATGGGATTTTTTCTTGCCGGAGTCTCGCGACTCGACGCTGGCGTAGCCTCTGTTCTCAGCACAATTGAGCCAGTGGTATCGATTGCAGTCGGGTTAATAGCTCTCGATGAACATCTCACTGCATCACGCACCGTGGGTGCAGCAGCAGTTCTTGTAGGAGTTGCGTTGCTTGCTCAGTTATCGCGCGCGAGCACGAAATAAAACTCGAGAGCAGCGAGCATTTTTGCATACGCCGCTTCAGTTCTTTCGGCGCGTGATGTCTCCCACCACGCAATGCGCATCGCCAACACAGTAAGAAACGCCAACACTGCAGCATCGGTCAAGGCCACGTGACCCAATTCGTAAATACCGGGAAATGCACCGCCCGGGTTTGTTTGCCAGAACCACAAAAAGTTCGCACTGGGCTGTTGGTTTTGAATGTACAAAGCGAATGGACCAATCACTTGGGACAGTGCAAGCCATGTCAACAAGATGGGCAAGAACAACCCACCTGCACGAATCACCAGCAGCAGGCGAGGTGTTTCGGCGCGATATGGCAACACTTGTTCAACGTTGACCTTCGACCAGAACTCGGTGTTGCGATTGTTGCGCACATCATCAACAAATTCCTGTGCACTGGCACTGAGTGAATCTTTTTGTTTGGAGATGGTGAGCCATCGATCGAGTGCGTTCACCGCGTCGGTATGAGCAGAAGCTGAAATGGGCATGCGTGACTCCTTAACGAGTGCAATCTTCTTCGAGTTGTGGACCGCTGTACAACAAATACACCAGTAGAGAAAATGAGCCGGCGCCACCGACTGAATAACGCTGACCTTCAACGAGAACACCACGTGAACCAGACGTTCGCATCTCAACATTTTCAAGGATGGGTGTCGAGCCACGTAAGCGCGACAAGATACTTCGTGCGCGAGAATCGCCGTCGCGTGGTTCCTCGTTGTCGTTATATCCACCAACCACGATTGCTAGTCCGGGTTTTGATGCTTCTGGCGCCCAGCCGCGTCGACCAATTTCGGCAGCAACTTCAGATTCCACAACAGGTCCGCTATTGGCAACATTGCCTGGCAACTTGATAACGAACTCTTGACAACTCAGTTGGAATGTCTTTTCTTGTGGTGCACTGCCACTTGTGGGCACAGATGTGGTGACGATTGCAGAACCAAGTCCAACGACCATCATTGCCAAAAATAAGTCGGCGTAAATCCAGCCTGTTCCATCCTCAGCTGAGTGCGAACGTCGGGCGAACCCGAATCGTCTAGACACGTAGCCCCACGCATGCAGGATTAAGTGCCAGAACTTTCATTATTTCGACAATAATCGTGAACTGGCTACTCGGCTAACTATGCCGCAACTTCTTCACGTCGACGCTTGAGTGCTGTCGGAATGAGAAGAGCAATCAGAATTGCAGCCGAAACAGGCACGATGATGAGCAGTCGGGAGATCAGTGAAGACTGGCTGACTTCGCCAACCGCAATTCCAACTCCCAAGGTGACGTCCTGACCTTTTCCATTTGTGCCATCCAAGACGACACGGTGATCACCCGAATCAATTCCTGGTGGCAATGTAAACGTGGCCTTCATAATGCCATTCGCATCCACTTCAGCCACACCAAGACGCGTGGGGGTGGAATACATCCATACATCGACTTCATCTCCAGCACTGAAGCCTTTTGCTTCAACCACGATTTGATCTGAAGTCTCCAGACGCAAAAAACCGTCCTCATCTAAATCGACTCGTGCACCGTCATCGGTCATTCCATAAATCGACGCTTCAATTCCAGCAGCCGAGACAACGAGTGCATTATTGGAACGCGAAAGGGTTGTTTCCACTTCCACGCCGTCAACCAAGGCTCCAGCTTCACCGGATGAGAGGTTGGGAGCGGCCGGTGCAGGAATAGTCGTCGTTGTTGTTGTCGGTAAAGAAACCGTCGTTGTCGTTACAAGAAGCGAGGACGATCGTGGCGTAGTGGTTGAAGTTGTTTTTGATTGTTGAGTAAGCAGGTTTGTCACCTGATTAGTGCCGCCCCCGGTTTGTGTGTCACCAGAAGAATCCCCCTCTGATAATTGCGAATTTTGTGACTGAGTGGGCACCGACGTGGTCGTGGACGTTGTAGTTGACGTTGTTGTCGTTGTCGTTCTGTAATCAATATTGTTGATTTCTAGCCAAGAGCGATTGGGGGTCTGCACTTCTTCGACAGTGGCCCCGACATTTGTTGTTCCATTCCAATCATTTGCAT
>JBEDHS010000155.1:0-4881 GCA_041173945.1 Actinomycetota bacterium | reverse complement strand
AACGTTCATCACGTCTTTCTTCAACTTCTGCCACTGTTTCGCACAAGGGATTTCAAAGAGGGTGTCGCAGCCTTCATTGAGAAGCGTCCACCGCGTTTCATCGGTAAATAACTCTTTCATCAATGTCTGACCCTTTTGTGGTGCTCGGAATAGAGCGAACAGCGGATCGCGACGTTATTCGCGCAGCATGGCGTGCGTTGGCTAAGACAAGCCATCCCGACGTCGGGGGTAGTCACGAGCAGATGAAGATCCTTAATGCGGCCTTTCGTGATGCAATGTCTCTCGCCGATACGAAGAGTGAGGAACGTTCATCGAATTCTCGTTTTTCCCAATCTCATGAGACATCTTCAACCAAATCAGTTTTTGTTCGGTCGATGCGTGTACGACATGACATCTCCAGTTTCTCCATCGATGTTTTGCCGGTGGAGAGTTTCGAGCTCTTGCGTGTGGCGGCGTCGACATTGGGTCAGGTAATTGACGAAGATTGCCCGTACATGATTGAGTTCACGCTGGAGAGTTCACGACATGAAGATGTCGGCTCTGGATGGTGTCGTTGTGACGTCGTGCCTGAAGCCGGGGGGTCAATGGTGCATCTCACAATTGGTGGAACGAGCACACCAGTGGAGAATGTACGAGACGAAATCATCTTCTGCATCAATGATGTACAGAGCTAGATCGAAGAATCAGCAGCAGCCTTTTCAAGTCGATCGTTTATGGCCACGCCGATACCTTCATTTGGAGCTCGTACAACCAAGATTACGTCACACTTCAATGAGTCGGCGTCTCGGAGACGTTGGTACAGGTTGCGAGCCAAGTCGCTCGAGCGTGATTCGTTAATGACATACGTAGTGAGTTGTCGTGTTGCGAAGTGATGTTCTTTTTCAAGAAGGTCAGAATAGGAATCGCACAGCACGACCTGGGCTCTCGGTGCGTAGTGCGATTTCATCATTCCTGGAGCGCGAGATGGTCCACGCACATCTGAAACGCTCTGTTGGAGCACTTCGGAAATCTGGATCGCGTCTATCGCACCGGGTCTCAAGATTTGAATCTCCCGGTTGCATTCAACAATGGTCGATTCGATTCCAATACCACATTGTCCGCCGTCAAGAATCAGGTCGACATCAGTTCCCAAATCATGGGCGACATGTTCGGGACGTGTCGGACTCACTTTTCCAAACCGATTGGCTGATGGCGCAACAATTGCTTCATTGAGTTTCTCGATGACTTCGAGGGTGACGACATGGTCTGGGATACGAATGGCCACAGTGTCGTGACCGCCAGTTATCCAATCAGGCACGAAGGATTGACGTTGAACAACAATTGTCAACGGTCCCGGCCAGAATTGGTGTGCAAGTGCTTGGGAAGACTCATTGAAGATTCCCCATCGTTCCGCGCGTTCCAGTGTGTCCACATGGACAATAAGAGGATGCGAACGAGGCCGACCCTTGGTTTCATAAATCTTGGCCACAGCGTTCTGATTCGATGCACACGCCGCCAATCCATAGACCGTTTCGGTAGGAATTGCTACGACACCACCATCACGCAAAATCGAGACGGCGCGATCAACGTCGGTGGAAATATCGCCCTGAGTCATTCTGCGAAAAAGTCCAGCAGGGCATCAATGAAGGGGAAAGCCTCTGTCGTTGCGAAGTGATCCGTATTTTTGAGAACACATAATGAGCCGTTCGGAAAAGCGCTAGCGAGAGCATCGGCAGGATATGTGAAATCCTTGTCGCCAATCACCACCAAGACGTGGTTCTGAATACTGTGTAATTGCTCACGCGACACAGTCGTGTGCAACGGACGTTTCATGATCGCTGTGAGTGCTTGTTTATCGTTGCCAGGCTGTTGTGCGTATTGAACGAACATCTGAGAGAACGTGTCATCTTCGGGACCGCGACCCTCCAAAGCATCAACGATGCGCTTATTGCGATCAGACGACGAAGGTTCAAATACTCCGTTACCGATTCCAGCAAGAAGCACTTTTCGAAAGCGTTCAGGATGAGAGATGAGGGCATCTAATGCGGTGAGCGCTCCGAGAGAAAAGCCCACGATGTCAACCGGGCCTGAATCGGGGAGTTGATTGATCAGCCAATCGGAAAGGTGCGCGTATGCATCAGGGTCATGTGGCTTGTCAGACTCGCCGTGTCCGAGAAGATCAATCCCAACGACGACACGCCCAATATCTTCCAAAAGCGCATCAATTCCGGGCTTTTTCCACGTGTTGGCGAAACTTCCTCCCCAGCCGTGCACCAACACGATGGGGATGTTCTCTGACTGGGACATGGTTACACGGTAGTCTCGTTATGCCCTATGCGCTTCCTACAGCAAACCCCAGCACATGATCTGACCTACAACGATGTCTTCATGGTGCCCAGCATGTCTACTGTGGCATCTCGCCTTGATGTCGATCTGTCAACGGCAGACCGAATTGGAACAAATATTCCCATCGTTGTGTCCAATATGACTGCAGTCGCGGGTCGTCGCATGGCAGAAACGGTTGCTCGTCGCGGAGGACTTGTGGTGCTTCCTCAAGATATTCCGCTGGACATCATTGCGATGGTCGTCAACTACGTGAAATCTCGCCACCCGGTTTTTGAAACACCTATTACCTTGGGGCCCGAGGACACTCTCGGTGAGGCGATGAGCCTTATTCATAAGCGCTCACATGGTGCTGTGGTGATTGTGTCGCCTGATAACAAGCCGCTGGGAATCTTTACTGAACACGACGGTGCCGGATACGACAGATTCACTCAGTTGAAAAACGTGATGAACACCGAGATTGTGTCGTTTTCCCACACTCAATCGGTTCTCGATATTCACGATGCTTTAGTAGAGCAACGTTTGAACTTCGCACCAGTTGTTGACAATCGCGGGCTATTGGTCGGAGTGGTCACACGTCGTGGCACTTTACGGTCCACTATCTATAAGCCAGCATTGAACTCCGACGGACAGTTCCTCACTTCGGTGGCAGTGGGAATTAATGGCGACCCTGCCGAGCGAGCCAAAGCACTCGTTGGTCTTGGGGTTGATGTGCTCGTGATTGACACAGCCCACGGACACCAAGGCTCAATGATTCGCGCAATTGAAGCGGTGCGTGCTGTTGCTCCCAACACTCCGATTGTTGCCGGCAATGTGGTGACCCGCGAGGGAACACGTGATCTCATCAATGCTGGTGCCGACATCATCAAAGTGGGTGTCGGACCCGGAGCGATGTGCACGACGCGAATGATGACAGGCGTGGGTCGTCCACAGTTCTCCGCTGTTCTTGAATGCTCCGAAGTGGCTCGCTCAATGGGCAAACATGTGTGGGCAGATGGAGGAGTGCGTTATCCAAGAGACGTAGCGCTCGCTGTGGCTGCCGGAGCGGCGAGTGTGATGTTTGGTTCGTGGCTCGCAGGAACATACGAATCTGCTGCGGATACTTTGCGAGACACCGAAGGTCGCCTCTACAAAGAAAGCTTCGGAATGGCGTCTAACCGGGCAGTCAAAAATCGAACTCGAACAGAGACCGCATTTGAGCGTGCCAAGAAAGAACTATTTGAAGAAGGCATCAGCACCTCGCGTATGTATCTAGATACACATCGCCCCGGTGTGGAAGACATTATTGATCAAATCGTGGCTGGTTTACGCTCTTCGTGCACATATGCGGGAGCGGCCAATCTTGAAGAATTCCATGAACGTGCGGTCGTTGGAGTCCAGAGTTCTGCTGGCTACGACGAGGGTCGCCCACTTGGCACCAGCTGGTAGCAATGACAATTGTTGCAATTGACGGTCCCGCAGGGGCCGGAAAGTCGACAGTTGCACGGATGGTTGCGACGCGGATTGGCGTTCCTTTTTTGGATACGGGTGCGATGTATCGCTGTGTTGCGCTGTCAATTCTTGAAAAAGGTATTGCGGTTACCGATGTCGAATCGATTGCAGAAGTTGCTCGTCAGGTGCATATCACGGTGACGGACAGCGTGGTCACTCTCGATGGCGTGGACGTTTCCCAACGGATACGAGAGCCAGAAATTGGAACTGTGGTCAGTGTGATTGCTGCTCTTTCACCCGTGAGAGACGCGTTGCGAGAACAACAACAAGCGTGGATAGCGGATCATCGTGGTGGTGTCATTGAGGGCCGCGATATTGGAACCGTTGTGTTTCCCAATGCCGATGTGAAGATTTTTCTCACCGCCTCTCCAGCAGAAAGAGCGGCGCGACGTGTTGGTCAAAATGGCGGCGATCTTGAACGAGTGGCTCAAGAAATACAAGCGCGAGACCACATCGATTCGAATAGGGAAGACTCACCATTGAAACCGGCACCTGATTCGATTCACGTCGACTCAACCGGTTTGTCCATCGAGGAAGTGGTGAGCTCTATTGTGGACATAGTGCACAAGAAACAGAGTGAACACCATGGCTGAGGTCGAAACATTTCTTGCTCGTCAATCGTTTGGGAGCAAACTTTTCTATCGCATCATGCACACAATCGTGGTGGGAGTAGTGATGGCCTACACCAGAACCAAGGTTGTTGGGCGACACAATATTCCCAAACATGGGCCATACGTCTTGGCTCCGATTCATCGATCAAATATCGATACACCACTTGCAGCGGCTGTCACTGCTCGTCGTCTTCGCTTTATGGGCAAGGATTCACTGTGGAAATTTGGACCGATTGGTTGGATTCTGTCTGCACTTGGCGCGTTTCCAGTAACCAGAGGAACAGCAGATCGCGAAGCATTGAAGCGCTGTATCGCCGTACTCGAAAATGGTGAGCCGCTTGTTCTCTTTCCCGAGGGTACGCGACAGTTTGGTCCTCAAGTGATGCCCTTATTCGATGGCGCTGCCTATGTAGCCGTTAAGGCGGGGGTGCCAATTGTTCCGCTCGGCATTGGTGGC
>JBEDHS010000154.1:0-3453 GCA_041173945.1 Actinomycetota bacterium | reverse complement strand
CAGTGGGGGGAAGTGGGGATTAAGTTTGTCCACCAGGTGAAGGCGGAGATCTTCCCCTGAAAGGCGGAGGCAGTGTTTGTAGGAGTTCACGAGCGACAACTCGACCCCAAGGGTCGTCTCGCTCTTCCTGCTGCGTTCCGCCCCCGATTGGAGCCGCGTTGCTATCTGGCCTTTGGTCGCGACAAATGCATCGATGTCATGACCGCCGAAGCGTTCGAGCGCGAAGCAAACGACATGTTGGAAAAAGTTCGCACTGGCGAGATGGATCGCAGTCAACAGCGAGCACTTGCCGCCAACACCGTCGAAGTCACTATCGACGCTCAGGGGCGAGTCAACCTAGATGAGAAACTGCGCGAGTACGCCGGTGTGTCTCTTGGTTCAAAAGTGGTTGTCGCTGGCTCATTTGATCGAGTGGAGATCTGGGACCCAGATCGACACGAACGCAATATCAGTGCGGGCACTGAAAAAATTGCGGGAGCGGACGCGTGATCGCAGATGCTTCATTTCGTTCTTTTTCCCGTCAGAGGTCGTCGACCCCTGGCAGTTTCCCGGATGACACGGTGGTTAGCTCCAACTCCGCCCGCTGTCATCGCGCACGTACCGGGGATAAATCCGGACGGCATTTGTCATCCGAGAAACTGCCAGGGGCCGACGATCGCAGGCGATTCGGCATCATGAACTCATCGTTTTCACATACCCCAGTGATGCTCGATGAGATCCTTGAGGTCTTTTCGGCAATCAACGATGGAGTCTTCTTGGACGCGACTTTGGGTGGTGCGGGACACAGTTGCGCACTGCTTGAAGCACATCCTCAGATGTCGCTGCTGGGAATCGATCAAGACGTCGATGCGCTGACAGCGGCTTCTGAAAATCTTGCATCTCATCAACTCAGTGGGCGAGCGACCCTCCGGCACGCCCGCTTTGATGAAGTAAAGAAAATCGTGAATGAAGAGGGTCTCGGTTCGTTGGCCGGGGCCCTCTTCGATCTCGGAGTGTCGTCGCATCAATTCGATGTATCGGAGAGGGGATTTTCCTACAGATTCGATGCTCCTTTAGATATGCGGATGAATCGCTTGGCGCCCTTTTCGGCAAACGATGTGGTGAATGGTTACGACAAAGACCAACTGATTCGAATCTTGCGTGAGTACGCAGATGAAAGATTCGCAGCTCGAATTTCAGATGCGATCATTGCGTCGCGTCCCGTTCGATCAACAATGCATCTGGCAGAGATTGTGGTGAATGCAATACCTGCTCCAGCGCGTCGTCGTGGGGGACACCCCGCGAAGAGAACTTTTCAAGCGATTCGTATCGAAGTCAATGCCGAGTTACAGATTCTCGCTGGTGCGTTACGCGATGTCATCGACATGCTCGCACCTGGAGCACGGTTGGCGGTGTTGTCGTATCACTCCGGAGAAGATCGCATTGTTAAAGAGATTATGCGCCGTGCCGAATCGGGCGATTGTCAATGCCCGCCAGGATTGCCGTGTGCGTGTGGTGCTGTGAAATTGGTACGGCGTGTTCGAGTAGGGCGACAGGCAACTCAACGTGAACAACAGTCGAACCCTCGTTCAACGTCTGCTCGACTGCGGGTAGTAGAAAAAATCGAAGCGGGACAGTGAAGATGGCAGTTGCATTCCGCTTTCCATCGATCTTGTCCTCACGGGACGACGAACAAATTGTTTCACAACCTGTTCTGACGCTGGTTCCTAACACCGAACGTCGATATGTCCGCGTGCTGGTGTTTTTTGTCGGTGTTGTCATCGCGATGGGGATGGTCGTTGCTCTACGAGTACATATGGCTCAACAACAATTAAAAATCGATCGTTTGAACTATGACATCACTCGAGCTCGCATCCATTTCGATTCTCTTCGAGCTCAACGTGCCTCATTGCAGTCACCAGAAGAGTTGATTGCACGAGCCCGCGAGATGGGAATGGTTCCAAGTATGGGTAACCGCATTGTCGAAGTGCCAGCATCGGTCGCTGCTGATGTGGCAGCCAATGTCGGCAAGATCGATGCGGATGTTGTCGGTGGCGTGGAAACCCCACTGGATGAGTTTGGTCGATTGAAACCAGCAGTAGTGGGTGCTCCATGAGTCGCGAACCATCGAGCCGTCGTGGGACTCGTTCGCACGCGTCGCCACAATCGCGTTCGTCACGGTCGCGTTCGTCTCGCAAGGATTCTTCTCGTAGTACGTCATCACGCGGATCTTCGTCACGTAGTCGGTCATCACGCACCACGTCATCTACCACCGGGTCAGTGCGAATCAGTTCATCACGGAGCAGTTCATCACGTAGTGGGTCAACTCGTTCGTCCTCATCGAACTCGTCGCCATCACGTTCGAGGTCAACGCGAGCAAGTTCGTCGCGAGGTCGTTCGGCTCGCTCCGGTTCGCGTCGTTCACATGCTTCGCGTTCACATCGTGAATATTCGCGCGAGCATCGTGCAAGCACCCAACGTTCCAGTCGTCGCCCACCTAGTCCGTCGCCGATGGAAGAAATTTTCGCAGGGCTGTGGTATGGGTTCTGGAATGTCATTCGCATGTCCTTCACTGGCGAAGTCGCATCAGAACATCGCGCCGACAAAATTTCTTCTGCTGCGGCCCATCAGCGTGTAAAAAAACGTCTTCGCGTGACTGTTCTCGTTTTCGCAGGTCTGTTGACACTCCTCATGGGGCGAGTGGTTCTGTTGCAAACGGTTCAACGTGGTGACTATTACGCAGCCAGTGTTGATCAGCGAACTCGAGTCAATATTGTTCGAGCGGCACGCGGAGTTATCTTCGATCGCAACGGCAACGAATTGGCATTGTCAGTTCCAAGCACAACAGTCTTTGCAGATCCTCGAGAGATCACAGATCCACTTGGGACTGCTCGGCAACTGGCGATTCATCTCGCCTTGACACCCGAAGATGAAGCCGAACTCGCTGAACGCCTTGGCCGCGAAGGTTCAAAATTTCATTACATCGCACGTGGACTCACTAAAGATCAAGCCAATGTCCTTCTTAATTTGAATTTGCCGGGTATCTATTCCTATATCGAGCCGTCTCGTCAAATCGAAAGTGGCGTCGCAGAAGCTGTCATTGGTCGTACTGACCCTGACGGCGTTGGAATCTCTGGACTTGAGTTGCAGTTTGATGACTTGCTCGCTGGCGTGGACGGAAAAGTTGTTCGCGAAGTCGACAAGCGAGGCCGATCAATCGCTGGTGAAGTGTCCACGACCGCCACGGCTGTTCCTGGAGATGACATTGTTTTAACAATTGACAAAGCAGTGCAATATCACACCGATACTGCTCTGTTGGATCGAGTTGATCGACTTGGCGCCAAAGGCGGATCGGCAATTGTGATGGACACCCAAACGGGTGAAATTTATGCAATGTCAAATGTGCGACGTAACGATCAAGGCGTTGCCGTTTTAGCGAGCGGTAACTTTGCCGCGGTCGAAGCCTACGAACCT
>JBEDHS010000153.1:0-5790 GCA_041173945.1 Actinomycetota bacterium | reverse complement strand
GTGTATAGTAATACATCTATGAAGATGGTCAAGCCATGTTGAAGGTCGGGATTGTTGGAGCATCGGGCTACACCGGTGCAGAACTGTTGCGTTTGTGTGCCCAACATCCAGAAGTAGAAGTGGTGGCGGCAACAGGTGATTCACAAGCGGGAACACTTGCGGCGTCGTTGTATCCGTCCCTCGCTGGGGCTTATCCCAATCTGGTTTTTGAAGAATTCACCGTAGAGCGATTTGAAGGTCTCGACGTGGTGTTCTTGGGTATTCCGCACGAGGCAGCATTAGAGATTGCTCCGCAGTTGGTGGACAAAGTGGGATGCGTGATCGATCTGTCCGCTGCGTATCGATTGAAAGATGCATCGTTGTATCCCGCGTGGTACGGCTTCGAGCACACTCAGCCCGCATTGCTTGAACGTGCGGTATACGGATTACCCGAGTTGTATCGCACCGAACTGGTTGGTGCGCGACTCATCGCGACACCAGGGTGTTATGTGACAGCAGCGTCACTTGCTTTAACTCCGTTGGTTCGTTCGGGAATTGTGGAGTCAACAGGCGTCATCGTTGATGCTGCGTCGGGTGTCAGCGGTGCTGGGCGAGCATTGAAGCACACGTCGTTGTTTGCCACTGTGGATGAAGATTTCACTGCGTACGGATTGCTTGACCATCGCCACACGCCCGAGATTGAACAAGTAACCGGTGCACAAGTTCTCTTTACGCCTCACCTTGCACCCATGAATCGGGGAATCTTGGCAACGTGTTACATGAGGCCCAAAGGTGGTCCACCCACAACTGCATCACTGTTAGCAGCGATGGCAACGTTTTACAAGAATGAACCCTTCATTGTGATTCGTCCACAAGTGCCCTCGACAAAGGCGACGTTGGGATCCAATTGCGTACATATGACGGCACGATATGACGAGCGAACGGGATATGTCATGGTGCTGTCGGCAATTGACAACATTGCAAAAGGCGCATCGGGTGGAGCTGTGCAGGCAATGAATGTCGCCTGTGGTCTGAACGAGACGCTCGGTTTGAGCACAGTGGGTGTGTATCCATGAGTGAAAGAACAACAGCTCAAGTCCTTGTGGAGGCACTGCCATATATTCGGCGGTTTCACGGACGCACCGTCGTTGTGAAGTACGGCGGGAACGCACTCGCCGGAACGTCTGAACATGATGCGTTGGCTCTCTTTGCCGAAGACATTGTCTTGATGCACACCGTGGGGATTAGGCCCGTCGTGGTACACGGAGGTGGACCGCAAATCAACGAGATGTTGTCACGTCTCCAGATTGAGTCATCTTTTTCTCAAGGGTTGAGAGTGACTGATGCTGCAACGATGCAAGTTGTCCAAATGGTATTGAACGGCCAGGTGAACCCTCAGATTGTGAGCGCGATAAACACGCACGGAAATGTGGCTGTGGGTATGTCTGGTGTTGATGGACGAACCCTGCAAGTCACAGCACGTGATCCACAACTGGGATTTGTCGGCGAGATTCAAAAAGTTCGCCCTCATCTCATTACTGGTCTGCTTGATGATGGATTTGTTCCCGTGGTCTCGACAATCGGGGTTGACTCTGTCGGTCAACCATTCAATATCAATGCAGACACTGCCGCCGGTGCCATCGCCGAGGCCTTGGGGGCAGAAAAGATCATCTATCTGACAGACATCGCTGGGCTTCGGCGCAACATCGATGATGCGGCTTCGTTGATCGATCGCATCACAGTGAAAGAAATTGAGCAACTGATGTCTGACGGAACGATTTCCGGCGGAATGATTCCAAAAGTCGACAGTTGTGTGCAAGCGGTGAGAGGGGGCGTAAAGAGCGCTCACATCTTGGATGGTCGAATTGCACATGTGCTGTTGTTGGAACTTTTCACCGATCAAGGAGTGGGGACGATGATTACGGGAGATGTTTCATGACTCATGCATTTGCACAACACGCTGGCGTGACTGCGCTGAACGATGGTCACGATTACTGTCCATTCATTCCGGTCTTTGGTGCCCCTTCAGTTCTTTTCGAACGAGGAAAGGGAACCGAGCTGTGGGATGTTGCAGGGAAGCGCTATCTCGATTTCTTAAGTGGTATCGCTGTTGTGTCACTTGGGCATGCCAATCCGGTCATTGCAGCTGCCATTGCAGAACAAGCCAACACTTTGGTTCATGTGTCTAATTTTTTTGCTAATACTGTTGCGACGCGTGCAGCGGTTGAGGTTTCCCGATTGATGCATGATGCGGGGGCCGGAGATGGTCAGGTCTTTTTCTGTAACTCGGGCGCGGAGGCAAATGAGGCAGCGATAAAACTGGCGCGCAAATTCGGTGGTCGTGGGCGTCATGTTGTGGTGTCGGCATTGGGAAGTTTCCATGGACGCACCTTGGGTGCATTGGCCTTGACGGGACAACCTGCGAAACATGAAGCGTTCCAGCCCATGCCAGAGGGTTTTCGTTATTGCGAATATGGCGATATTTCTTCGCTTGAAAAAATGATCGACCCTTCTGTGGCGGCAGTGTTTTTGGAACCCATTCAAGGTGAAGGTGGAGTGATTCCCGCCAATGCCGAATACATGTTGGCTGTGCAGAAACTGTGTCGCGACAGAGGCATCCTGCTGATTATCGATGAAGTGCAGACAGGATTTTGTCGGACAGGTAAATGGTTTGGTTTTGAACACTTCGGTCTTCAACCAGATGCAGTCACGTTGGCAAAAGGAATGGGAAATGGCATGCCTGTTGGTGCGTTGTGGGCACGAAAAGATATTGCCGCTGTGATGCAGCCCGGCGATCATGGCTCGACCTATAGCGGGACTGCATTGGCGACATCTGCAGTATTGGCAGTCATCAGTGAGATGAAGCGGATCGATGCCCCTTCATTGGCAATCGCGCAGGGAGAACGGTTACGTACCGGATTGTCGGCAATGGAAAAGGTCGACCACGTCCGAGGATCGGGGCTGTTGTTGGGTGCTCAGCTGGTAAACGGTGTTGAATGCAAAGACATCGTTCCTGTTCTTCTCGAAAGAGGTCTCATTGTCAACGCAGTTAATGCAACAACGATTCGACTGGCTCCGCCGTTAACAGTGTCGGATGCGGAAATTGATGAAGCATTGTCGTTAATGGGCGAAGTGTTGTCATGAAGCATCGTCATCTTGGAGATATCGCGTCAATCGGTATCGACAATCTCACTCATGTTCTCGAATTGTCCGTGTCGTCACACACCGTTGATGCTCAACCGTTGGCGGGAGATGGTGTCGCACTGATTTTTGAAAAACCTTCGAACCGAACCCGACATTCAATGGAAATGGCGGTGTTTCAGCTAGGTGGACACCCGATCTACACACGAGGTGAAGAAGTGGGTCTCGATGTCCGCGAGACCGTCGAAGACGTCACTCGCATCATGGCGGGATATCACGGCGTGTTGGCTGCTCGGGTGTTTTCACACACTGTGATTCAACGAATGATGGACTGTGATGTCGTCCCTGTCATCAACTTGTTGAGCGATCTGCATCATCCGTTGCAGGCGCTCGCCGACATCATCACGATGCAGGAACATTGCGGCGATATTTCGTCACTCACTGTGTGCTGGCTGGGCGATTACAACAATGTTGCGCGTTCACTCGCAGAAGCGGTTCTGATGCTTGGTGGCACCATGTCGTTGGGCTGCCCAACTGGTTTTGATGCCGACGATTTCGAACTTGCGCGACTCGCAGCATTGGGTGGCCATATTCGCCAGCACACAGATCCGCTCGTTGCTGTCGATGGGGCAGATGTTGTCCATACCGACACGTGGATTTCCATGGGTCAAGAAGATGAATCTGAACAGCGGCGAAAAATATTCGCCAAATATTGCGTGACCGCCGATGTGATGTCACATGCCTCGCCAACCGCGAAATTCATGCATTGCATGCCGGCACATCGCGGCGAAGAAGTCACTGCCGAGGTTTTCGATGGTTCATCGAGTTTGGTCATCCAACAAGGTCATCATCGATTAACTGCAGCAAGAGGTGCATTGGCATGGGCGAGAGGAATGTGAGATGAGTTCAAAGCAACAACGACAGCAATTAATTTCTCGATTGATAGACCAACGTCATATTTCGAGCCAACCCCAGTTACAAGAGATTCTGAAAGAGCACGGCATAGAAGCGACCCAAGCAACCGTCTCGCGCGATCTTGAAGAGTTGGGAGCGGTGAAGATCAGGGTCGCTGGGGGAGACACTGCGTATGCACTTGCTGAATATGCGCCCGCACGAATTGCACCGAGCGATCAATTGCGACGAGTGATGGCTGAATGGGTGGCGGAAGTGACATCAAGTGGAAACTTGGTCGTAGTGAGAACTCCTCCTGGCTGTGCTCATGTGGTGGCATCGGCACTGGACCGCAGCGGATTCGATGGATTGTTAGGGACGGTCGCTGGTGATGACACCATTTTGTGTGTTGCAACAGAAGAGATCGGTGGAACTGGGTTGGCATCGCAACTGCGCATGTTGTCAGGCGTCAGCGATGTGACAGGTGGAATTCCACGAAAAAAAGGAGCAAGTCGTGTCTGATAAAAACATCTCAGATGGTGCGGCATTGTGGCATGGCAGATTTGCGACAACTCCGGCTGAAGCCTTGATGGCCTATACCGAGAGCCTTTCGTTTGATAAGCGACTGTGGGCAGATGACATTGAAGGCTCACGTGCTCATGTATCAATGCTTGTCACATGTGGGATCCTCTCGCAGGCAGACGGTGTGTCAATACTGAACGCTCTTGACCAGGTAAAAACAGAAATGTTCGATGGGTCTTTTGTTTTTGAACCATCGGATGAAGACATTCACACTGCTATTGAGCGTCGCGTCACCCAGATTGCAGGCGAGGTGGGTGGTCGCTTGCACACAGGTCGTAGCCGAAATGATCAAGTGGCGACAGCGTTACGGTTGTGGTGTCGTCGCGAGGTGAGTCATGTGCGCATCGCGGTCCTTGGACTAGTCGATGTCCTCGAGGCGCGTGCTCAAGAGGCTGATCAACAACATCCTCCTGTGCGTCTTCCGGGTTACACACACCTCCAGCACGCACAACCCGTGTTGTTGTCTCATCATTTGCGCGCACATGCCTGGGCGTTGTTGCGTGATGTGGACAGGCTCGGCGATGCTCTGACTCGCATGGATGTTTCTCCGCTCGGTGCTGGGGCACTGGCTGGCTCGTCCTTGCCTCTCGATCCGCAGTTCTCAGCAACTCAATTGGGCTTCTCGTCAGTGTTTGCGAATTCTCTTGATGCCGTCTCTGATCGAGATTTTGTGGCAGAGATTTTGTTCACCATTGCGTTGTTGGGAGTGCACTTGTCGCGAATCGGCGAGGAATGGGTGTTATGGACGAGTGCCGAATTCGGTTTTGTCACTCTCGATGACGCATATGCGACAGGCTCATCGATGTTGCCGCAAAAAAAGAATGCCGACATTGCAGAACTTGCGCGAGGAAAGACGGGACGTTTCATTGGAAATCTCACGTCAGTGTTGTCCATGTTGAAGGGTCTGCCCTTGGCGTACAACCGCGATTTGCAAGAAGATAAAGAACCGTTGTTTGACTCGGTGGAACAAGTACAACGTGCACTTCTTGCACTCCAAGGAATGATCGCAACGGCCACATTTAATACCACTGCGATGATGAAGGGTGCAGATGCAGAGGCTCTGGTAGCTACCGATATCGCCGAATGGCTGGTCGAAAAGGGAACACCATTTCGCCAGGCACATGCAATCGTGGGTGCCGTTGTGCGTGATGCACTTGCAAGTGACCGGCCAATGGTCGAATTAGTGCGCAATCACCC
>JBEDHS010000152.1:0-8226 GCA_041173945.1 Actinomycetota bacterium | reverse complement strand
GTGTTGGGAGCAGGCAATGTGGGATGGAGTTCTGCACGCATCGCGGCAGGAATGGAAGCAGAGGTCGTCGTGATTGATCGCGATCTCGATCGTTTGCGGTATCTCGATCAGATTTATTCGGGTCGACTCATCACCATCGCCTCTAATCGTGGAGCAATCGAACGACATGTTCTCGAGGCCGACCTCGTGATTGGTGCAGTTCTCGTCGCCGGTGGACGAGCACCCGTGGTGGTCTCTGATGAGATGGTGCGTTCGATGAAGTCTGGTGCAGTGATTGTCGACGTCGCGGTTGACCAAGGGGGATGTATCGAGACCACTCGCGAGACCACACATACCGATCCGGTCTACGAACAACATGGGGTTGTCCACTATGCAGTCGGAAACATGCCCGGCGCCGTTCCCCACACCAGTACCTATGCGCTGGCTAATGCGACACTTACCTACCAAGTGCAGTTGGCCCAATTTGGAGCCCGTAGCGTGGTCGCCTCTGCTTCTGCGCTCGCCCACGGTCTAAACACCGCACATGGGCACGTCACCCATGAACTCGTAGCAAAAGACTTATCCCTGCCGTTCACTGCGCCGATGACCGCACTCGGCGAATAGGTTACGTTCGTGGCTACACCTGTTGCATCGCTCGATCTGCCAAAGATTCCTTTTCTTGTCGGACAGACACGTGAAGAACGTCAGGCCTTCCTACGTACCACCGCGCAAGGCCATTGGCTTGCAAAAAATGACATTGGCTACAACGTTTTGACGTATGAGAGCGTGCTTGGCATTCTGCGCGACAAGCGATGGCACTCTGCCACTGGCTTGGTCGCACAAATTCGCGGCGTGACCGACGAACAATTCCTTCAACGACGACGCACCTCGATTCTCAATGCCGAGGGTGACGTACACGTGCGACTGCGTCGACTGGTGGCACCAGCATTCAGTCCCCGCAGTGCTGACAGGCTTCGCCCATTCATGCAAGACGTCATCAACTCACTTGTTGATCCCATCGCAAATACTGGAAAGGCGGAGTTTGTCGCCGACGTGTGTGAGCCCTATCCAATTCCAATTATTTGTGAATTGCTTGGCGCACCAAAAGAAGATTGGCAATTGTTCAGCCGTCTCGCCACAGACGTCTTGCGCATCTTCAGCGAAGACATGGTCGCGCAATTACCGATCATCATGGCAGCCCAAGACGAGCTGAATGCCTACACACGCACCCTGATTGAACAGCGGCGCAGTGTGCCTCGCGATGATTTGTTGACCGACCTCATCTCTGCAGAAGAAGCCGGCGACAAACTGACGACAGAAGAACTAGAGATGATGGTGGAAGCCGTGATAGTCGGCGGAACCGACACGACTCGCAACCAACTAGGACTTGCAATCTCTCTGTTCGCTCAACATCCAGACCAATGGGAAAAACTCGCCAACGATCCATCTCTTGCTCCACGAGCAGTCGAAGAGACCATGCGTTACATCGGCGCTGTTGGCGGCACTGTGCGTTACGCATCGGAAGACATTGAATACAACGGAATTCTTTTCCCTAAAGGATCATTCATGTCGACTTCTCTCAGCTCGGGGAACTTTGACGCCTCAGTATTTCCCGAACCAGAAACGTTTGACATCACTCGCCCGCCCGTTGGACAACCACAACTCAGTTTTGGCGCCGGCATTCACTATTGCCTCGGCGCTTCACTCGCGCGAGCAGAACTTCAAGAGGCACTCGTCATTTTGTCGCAGCGGCTACCGAAGTTGTCACTTGACGGCGAACCAGAGTACAAACCTTCATCAGTGGGTATTTTCGGCCCAGCGAAATTACCTATTCGTTTCGAAGCCGGACACTAACTAGTCACAGCAACTGTCACGCCAACCGCATGAAAAACACTTGAAGTGTGCATGCTCGGCTGTGAGATCGCCGCCACACAATGGACACTCGGGGAACACCCCAAAGCGCGTGCGACATGATTCGTCGGAGCGGCGCTGACCCGGAAGTGCATTGTTATTCACGTCTTGTGACATCTCTTTATTGTGGCCTCTCGAGTGGTCGCCGCGAGGGATTTCAACCGTGAACAATTGGCGACAAACAAGTAACGTCTGAGTTGCCCCTTATGTCCCCCGAACGCGATTCTCGAACGCTGAAAAACCCACCCAAACCCGGCACAATTCGGGCGGCACTGTCGTATCGAGACTTCCGACGCATGTGGCTATCGAGCGTCACATCCAGCGTCGGGGTGTGGATGCAACAAGTGGTCTTGCCGGCCTACGTGTACACCCGCACAGACAGTGCCTCTATGGTTGCCGCCTTCGTCTTTGCCCAGCTCGGGCCGTTGTTACTGCTCTCTATTCCTGCAGGAGTGATGGCCGACAAATTTGAACGCAAAAAGTGGCTCGTTTTTGCTCAGTCCATTCAGATGACAGGCTCTATCCTCCTTGGCATTTTCACCTCATTTGACGGCCCACTGCTCGTGTTGTTTTTCGCACAACTCACCGTCGGCATCGGAAACTCTTTGAATGCACCTGCATTTTCTGCGGTGTTGCCGAGCTTGGTGAAACCTGAAGATCTCGGCGGCTCGATCAGCTTGTCGTCTGCATCGGTGAATGGTTCTCGAGTGCTCGGACCCATCTTGGCTGCCCTACTGATGAATTTTGGAGTCGACACTCACTACATCTTTTTCATTAATGCCAGCACTTATCTGATCGTCATGACCGCAGTGTTGCGCATCGCACTCCCAGCCGCACAAAAGAACAAGGAGACTGGCCTTCGTTCATTGACGTTCGGAGTGCGTACCGCTCGGGCACGACCCGCAGTGGGACGAATTCTTCTCTCGATGTTTTCCTTCTCTCTTCTCAGTCTTCCTTTTGTGGGACTTTTCCCCGCGGTCGTGGAACTGACATTTGATATTGAGTCAAAATCGCCGACGTACAAGTGGCTGTATGCAACATGGGGACTTGGCGCAATGTTTGGCGCGCTGTCGATCGGTTCAATTTTTGCTGGCGTCGACAAACGCAAGACCGCCCGCTTCGGTTTTGCATTTTTTGCCGTCGCGATGGTGTTGTTTGCGTCCTCGCCTAATACACCACTTGCTTTTGTCACCGGCTTTATTCTCGGCATCTCGTACTTCTCCACCACAACGTCTCTGATGACGGTGCTCCAAAGTCGCCTCGAGTTAGAGGTACGAGCGCGTGTGCTGTCGCTATGGTTCATGGCTTTCGGGGGAACTGTGCCCCTCGGCAACGTCATTTTTGGCCCTGTTATGGACGCATTCGGCGATGCACGACCTGTTCTTTACTTCGGCGCAGTGTGGGCACTGTTTTTGGCGTGGTGGTGCAACATCGAAGCAATCGATTCTCGAGAGCAGACACCTGTCGCTGTTTAACTAATCACCAGTTGGGCAACGACGCGTTCCATTCCTGCTGCACGAGAACCTTTCACCAGCACCACATCGCCATCACCAAGTTGTAGGCGTCCGACGACCTCATCAACAGTGACCGCCTCTATGCCGTAGAGATCTGTGTCGACAGCGAGAACCTCGATATCGAGTTGGCGGGCGACATCCACAATGTGTCGATGGCTGTCGCTGGGTTGATCAATTTCTTTCATCTCGCCAAGAATCGCGAATCGGCGCCTCGCCTCTGCTCGAGCGAGTACGTGTAACGCGGCAATCATCGACGTTGAGTTCGCGTTGTATGAATCGTCGAGAATTTTTGATCCCGATAGACCTTCTCGCCAGATGAGTCGACCCGTCTCGTGCAACTCTGTCCCGATTGCTTCGACACATTGGCTCAAGGTCATTCCCGTTGCCACCCCAACTGCAACTGCTGCAGCGGCGTTTGCTGACATATGTTCTCCCGGCAAACTCGGAGTTCCCACCGCCGAGTCACCGTCGTATTCAAACAATGTCGTCACTCGTCCATCATTTAGTGTTTCCACCGGCGACCATCGAACATCAGCACCCACAGCACTGCCGTATGTCATGACTGTTGCCCATGTACGAGCAGACATTGCACGCACGCGTTCATCATCGGCATTCAAGATTGCAATTCCATGTTCGGGAAGAGATTCAATCAACTCCCCTTTCGCGCGTGCCACACCGTCAATTCCGCCGACACGTTCGGCATGTGCATCACCCACGTTGGTGAGAACGCCAATCACAGGCCGCCCAATCTCACATAAGCGCTCAATCTCGCCGAAGCCTCGCATACCCATTTCCAATATCAACGCGTCGCAATCAGACGGCGCATTCACAATGGTTGTGGGGACTCCGATGTCATTGTTCAACGACTGCGATGCTGCATGAACATGGCGGTATCCATTTTCCAAAACCGCGCGTATCAGATTTTTCGTGCTCGTCTTTCCTGCGGATCCTGTGATGCCAACAACCCGATGGCTCAATGTTGAATCGAGTCGATCCCGACACATCGCACCCAATGTGCCGAGTGCTGCGACGGTGTCATCAACTTCCACACACGACATCTCAGAAATTGACCGACCACGTTGCACCAGTGCAAATGCAGCTCCCTTGCTCTGAGCATCCCCGAGAAACTGGTGGCCATCACGCTCCCCCACGATTGCTACAAAAGCTTGGCCTGCGACCAATTCCCGCGAATCAAAAGCGATCCCATTGGCCTCAACATCGTCTCCGAACAGAATTCCATTGACAGCGAGAGCCACATCTGAGGCAGTGATGCGCATGATGTGACCCTAGTTGCGAGTACCGTCGTGTCGATGGACACCGGCGCACAATTGACAACGCTCGTGGTGATTTTCGGCGGACAGTCCGCCGAACATGACGTCAGCTGCATGACCGCTGTTCATGTACTTCGCGCTGCCGACCCGCAGCACTATCGCACAACTGCCATCGGCGTCTCTCGCGACGGTCGCTGGTTTCAACCGTCTCTCAATCGACTTCCCCACGGTGGTATTGACCCGTCGTCGCTGCCCGATCATCTCGACGCCACTGGAATCGCGACTTCTCCTGAAGTCTTGTTTCATAGCCACAGCGATGACGTTGTGGTCTTTCCTCTCATCCATGGCCCACTCGGAGAAGATGGCACCTTGCAAGGTCTGTTGGAAATGACAGGTTTGCCCTACGTCGGCAGTGGCGTTTTAGCGTGTGCCACAGCGATGGACAAAGGCGTCGCCAAGTCTTTGTTCGCATCAGCTGGATTACCGCAAGTGAGATATCACGTCTTACGCGAAGGCACAGTCACCGACACAGTTGTAGATGACATCATGTCGGATCTTGGTCTTCCCATCTTTGTGAAACCAGCAAATATGGGGTCATCGGTCGGTGTGACCAAAGCACACAACGCAGATGAAATCCGCTCCGCTCTTCACCACGCATTTCAATACGACGAATGGGTGTTGTGTGAAGAAACAGTTGTCGGTCGAGAACTTGAAATCGCCGTGCTTGGCAATCTTGCACCACAAGCGTCTGTCGTCGGCGAGATTCAACCAGGACACGATTTTTACGACTACGAAGACAAATACGTCACCGATTCTGCACAACTACATATTCCTGCGACACTGCCTCCTGGAAAAGACATCGAACTACGAGAACTCGCGCTTCGCGCATACCAAGCGTTGAGATGTGAAGGCATGGCACGAGTCGACTTCTTCTACGAAGAGAACGGTCGCGGATTCTTATTAAACGAAATCAATACAATTCCTGGATTCACACCGATCTCGATGTATCCCAAACTGTGGGCAGCATCGGGCGTTGGATATTCGCAGTTAATTGACGAACTTGTAGAGCACGCCCGAGAACGTCACAGACGTCAGAAAAGATTCACTCAGCGCTAGCAACCGACGTGCTGAGTCTTTATGACCCGGCTGCGGGAATTTGAATTGTTTGCCCTGGCAACACCACGGAAGTCTCTGCACTTTGCCAGCCGTTGGCCGCCAGAAGCGAACTCATCGAGATGCAGAACTTTTCTTTGATGCCCCACAAACTGTCGTTTGCTTGCACGACGTAGGTTCCGGCGGGTCGAGTACCACATCCGCTGCTTGCTGGTCCGCTGGGCGCGGTCGTGCCACCAGTTGACGGTGTTGCGGGATCTGGCTGTTGCAACACTGCTTGTGGAGGAATGCGAATTTCAGAACCTGGATACGGGAATTGTGCGGGACTGACCCAGCCGTTGTAGGCGAGCAATGCAGTCAACGAAATGCTGTACTTATTTGCAACCGCCAAGGGCGAATCCCCCGCTTTGACCACGTAGATCTGTTCGGTTCCCACAGCATTGGCGGGTAGCGACGTGGTGGTTCCAGGCAACGTGCTCGCGACAGGTGGAATTGTCGCAAAGTTTGTGGGAGTGACATTGACAACTGTTGTCGCAACTCCCAAGGTGTCTGTTCCACATGAGGAGGCAAACACTGACACCACAACCACGGACGTCGCGATAAATGCTCCGCGGCGCAAGATAGTGAGGGCAGATGTCAGCACAGACCTACACAGTAGATGCTGAGCATGACTCGATGCTGTCGCTTCGTGTCACAGTGTTCACACCAATGGGCGTGCAGTGGGCGGAATTGGCGCCGGTAACGCGGTTGTGCCCATGAGAGCAGAGTCAACTGCTGCGGCACATGCCCGCCCTTCGGCAATTGCCCACACAATCAAACTCTGTCCGCGACCCATATCGCCCGCCACAAAAACGCCGGGAATGTTCGTCTCATAGTTGTCATCGCGCGCGACGTTTCCTCGTTCGTCGAAGGCGACTCCCAACTGGTCGAGCCACGAACCTTTTTCTGGTCCAACAAAACCCATGGCGAGGAACACAAGATCGGCAGGAATTTCAGATTCAGTTCCTTCGATCTTGACAAATCGACCCTCGACGAATTCCACTTCATGAATCTTCAGTGCACGCACGTTTCCGTTTCCATCGTCAACGAATTCTTCAGTGTTGACGCTGTAGAGACGCTCCCCGCCTTCCTCGTGTGCTGATGACACTTTGTAGACCATCGCGTACTGAGGCCACGGATTGTTGTTCGATCGCGAATCGCCAGGTCGCGGCATGATCTCGAGTTGAATGATCTGCTTGGCTCCTTGACGAATTGCTGTTCCCAAACAATCCGCACCAGTGTCGCCTCCACCGATGATGACAACGTTTTTGCCATTGGCATCAATTGACGATGAAGACGTGTCCCCTTCTTGCACTTTGTTGGCAAGTGGCAAGTACTCCATCGCTTGATGAATCCCTGCAAGATGACGACCAGGCACATTGAGATCACGCCATGCAGTCGCGCCGCATGCCAGAACCACCGCATCATGTGACGCACGGAGAACTTCGATGTCAATCGAGCCACCGACGTCGGCCTGTGTGCGGAACTCGGTTCCTTCTGCACGCATTTGGTCAAGTCGACGATCAAGATGTTGTTTTTCCATCTTGAATTCGGGAATTCCGTATCGCAAAAGTCCACCAATGCGATCTGCTCGTTCAAGAACAACCACCTCGTGACCGGCGCGGGTCAATTGTTGTGCAACAGCCAGTCCCGCCGGACCGCTTCCGATGACCGCGACTCGCTTACCTGTCGAGACCGATGGAATCTGTGGTGTTACCCACCCTTCTTTCCATGCGCGATCAATAATTTCCACTTCCACTTGCTTGATTGCAACGGGATCTTGATTGATGCCCAACACACATGCCGACTCACATGGTGCGGGACACAAGCGTCCTGTGAACTCGGGAAAGTTGTTTGTGGCATGCAGACGTTCGATCGCTTCTTGCCAGTTGTCTCGGTACACCAAGTCGTTCCAGTCAGGAATGAGATTGCCGAGTGGACATCCGTTATTGCAGAACGGGATTCCACAATCCATGCAACGGCCCGCTTGTTCTTTCAACAGTCCGCCGTCGAAAGGCTCGTAGACCTCTTTCCAGTCCTTCACACGAATCGACACAGGTCGACGTGTCGGGCCCGTGCGTCCCCATTGCAAAAATCCACTGACTTCACCCACGAGCGGCCTCCATAATTCGTTGCGCTGTCTGATTGTCATCGAGACCCTCTGTGCGAGCAGCCTCTATCACGGTTAAAACCTTCTTGTAATCGCGTGGCATGACCTTGCGGAATGCAGGTAACTCCACGGTCCATCCATGCAGAATTCGCTCCGCCACAGCAGAACCGGTGAAATCACGGTGACGTGTGAGGGTGTCTCGCAGCCACGCTTCATCGCTGGCATCGAGTGATTCCAATTCGACCATGTCATAGTTAACGCGCGTATCGAATGTGCCATCGGGGTCATA
>JBEDHS010000151.1:0-3510 GCA_041173945.1 Actinomycetota bacterium | reverse complement strand
GCGAGGCCGGGTCGCTCAGAAGATCGTTGACGACCAGCCCGATGTTGTAGACGCCGAAGAAAACTGCGACTGCCGTCGGATCTAAATCCGAGTCGACAATTCCTCGGGATTGGAACTCGCGGGCGATATCGGAAACTGCGTTGATGATGCGGTCTTGTTCTGCGAGAAAGAGCGTGCGGAAACGTTCATCGCTTGCTGCCCGGGCCACTACCTGTACACGCAGTGTCCGAGCTGACGCGCGATCTGGCGCGACTTGAAGCGCGTTGTAGGCGCGAAACACTGCGACGAATGATTCTCGATCTCTCGCTGTGTTGGTGAGTTCGGCGAGAGCGTCGATGTTTCGGTCTGAATAGGCCGTGAATCGCGCAATCATGGCGTGATCGATGAGGTCTGAAAGATCTGCAAAATGGTGGTAGAGCGAGCCTGACGAAATGCCGGATACAGCGAGAATTTCTTCGACTTTTATATCGTCAGGGTTTTGTGTTTCAAGGAGGTGCATTGCGGTGGCGATGAGCGCATCGCGTGTTGGATGAACGTTTTTTCGAGGCATACGGTTCTTCATTTCAACTTGTGAATTACTGCGTTTAACTTCTCACGCGACGTATGGTCCGGTGTATTCCAAAAAACCAAACTCAATCACACGCTAGTGAGTACGTGGCGGGAAAGCCTGATCTCAAACTAATCAGGAAACAGGATTGCTTTGAACGCTTCCCAGGACACGCGAGTCCATTCTGAAGGTTCGATCTGTTCCGACGCGATGTCATCAACGACGCGACCAAGAAATGTTGCGGTCATGAATGTCGAGATAGCTGCCGCATCGAGGTCGCTGCGCAACCAGCCCCGTTGCTGTAACTCTGCAAAGTATCCAGCTTGTTTCATGTTGGATTCGAACTGCGCTCGTCCAATTCTCTCTGCGAGGCGAGGTCGACTTGTTAATGCGCCAAGGGTTTCGAGCCGAGCCATGCGGAACGGGCGTCGGTTTTGGTCATGAAACGTGAAAACAATTTTTTGGACGGCTTCACGAAACTCGGACTCGTTAGTGATGTCGAGAAGCCGTGCTATCGCGGCATGGGACTCATTTAGCCCCGCGGTGAATCGGTGCACAATCGCGTGTTCGAGGAGATCTTGAAAATCTTCGAAGTGGTGATACAGCGACCCATTCGAGACACCAGAGCGTTCTAGGACTGATGCCAAGGTGACTTGTTCCACGGGCGTGGTATCGAGCAAATCGATGGCGACATCGAGGAGTTTTTGCGCATTGGGGTGAAGAGCCACCTCTTGGTTCTCGATTCTGTTGCTTTTCAACGCCATGTGAGGCCTCCTCGATGGACGTGGCAATTCGGTCGTGATTGCCTCAGGCAAGTTTCACCTCAGCGAATAGTAGGTGCAGCGGAAGGCCGAGGCATCTCTCCTCTAGAACATATGTATGCTCTAGAGTAATACTCTATAAACACTAACCGAGATGAGTGAGGTGCAGACATGTCAGAGAAGTCTCGATTTTCAGGTCATTTGTGGCGGGGCTTGATTGCAGGCACTGTGGTGTTGGTCTTCCCTCTTGTCGGGACCTCACATGAATTTGCTCACGCGGCACCTTCGTCAATCTCGCTCGACGAACCATTTACCGGTGCGACACTGAACAATCCGAGTAAGTGGATTTCGATTGCGGGTGGAACGCTTAATCCTTTGGAGTGGCCGTGTCTCACCGCAGCGACGACCGCGACATCAACTTCGGTTGGAACAGTTGAAGCATGTGTGAATCAGAACCTGAACAGTGCAGCTGCAAATGGAAGTGGAGCCTTGCGACTTACCCGCATGCGCGCTTTCAATAACCCAAATCTCTCATCTGGTTCGATTATCTACAACGAAGGACTTGATGCGTCGGAAGGTATTGATATTTCCTTCTCAATCAGCTTCGCAAATCAGATGCCCGGTGGTTCCGCCGGTCAGGTTGCCGACGGTATTGGCTTTTTTATCAAAGACGGCGCGAATGCCACCAATGAAATCGGTCAAGCCGGAGGATCGATGGGTTACGGAATGAGTCATCTGGCCAATGACTTGAACTCGCCTAATGGCGGAGGGCTACCTGGCGCATTGCTTGGCATCGGTTTTGATAAGCACGGGAATTTTTCGTGGAATGGTGTTGGAGGTCGAACGTGTGCGCAACGTGGGACCCACTCAAATCAAGGATCACCTCCGTCGACGGCAAAAAATATGCTGGTTCTTCGTGGCCCAGATACGTCAGAACTACAAGATGGGTCTGCTGGTTTCTGCTACCTGTCAGGTACCCAAGTTGTCTTCGCAGACGCTCAATTTCAGCGAGCGAGAGTGAAAATCGATCCGTACCTGCCGGGGACGGCGACAACGGTATCGGTGTATTTGGCTCCAGCGGATGATCCAACAGCATTGCCACAAGCGCCAGTGTTTACTCAGTCGATCACCATCAGTGCAACCACATTTAAGTTTGGGTTTTCTGCTGCCACCGGTTGGTGGAGCAACAACCACGACATACGCGACCTCTCGGTTCGCAATGCAGGAAGTGCGCAGTGGTGGCCTGTTGCCTCGCAGTCTTCAAGTTCTTCCACTGGTTCTGGGACTGGTCCAACATCAGGTGGAACGTTGCTCACGATTAATGGAACAGGTATTAACCCCACTGCGACAGTCACGATTGACGGTGAGCCGTGCACGAGTGTCACTGTTGCAGGTGACGGTACATCTCTAACCTGTCTGACGCCTTCGCGGACCCTTGGAACAAAACAGATCGTTGTCACCAATCCGGGCGGTCTGCCTGGCTATGGAACATTCACCTACGTGAACCCGACTCCAACCGTGACGGCTGTTAACCCCAGCAGCGGGACTCCCGATGGCGGAAACACTGTCGCGCTGACAGGCACTGGTTTTGTTGATGGGGCGACAGTAACGCTTGGTGGGCAAAGTTGTACCAATGTCGTCGTGGTGTCATCGACGGAACTCACATGTACTGCACCTGCAGGAACTGATGGGGCAGTGGTTGATGCAGTGGTTACAAACATTGGCAACGTGTCGGGAACTGGTGCTGCGTTGTATAGGTATGCAATTCCGAGCGTGTCGCCATCGGAGACGTCGGGTACTGAAACTGCGGTTACAACAACTACTACAACAACAACTGTGGCTTCCCCCGAAGTTGAATCTGTCCGTGTTCGTCAACTTCCGAAAACAGGGATGGGACTGAACGAACTGATGCTGTGGAGCGGATTATTCGTTTCTGGCGCTTTTATTGTTCTGTTGTCGCGCGAAGCAATCCGACGGCATTGAGAATTGCACTAGCGAGAGATCCCGCCCCGCGCAGTAATTATTGTGAATCGGTATCACTGTTGGGTGATGTCAGTATGTGAATAACGAGTCAGAAGCGACGTACCGAGTTCGCTGTGGCCATGAACATACATTCACTTCACAAGTTACTTTTGGTCTCTGTTGTTTTTATTGCCGCGTGTGGTGATTCGACTACGGACTCTTTTCCCACCCCAACTGAAT
>JBEDHS010000150.1:0-9279 GCA_041173945.1 Actinomycetota bacterium | reverse complement strand
CTAGATGCTCAATCGTCACCCACGAATCAACTGGCGCATCAGCCGATAGACCGTGTGCTTCATTACCCAAAACAATGCCCGTCAAGCCACCGAAATCAGCGTCATACATCGACTCGGGATGCGACACCCCGAGTGAATCATGCGAAGTTGTGCCAATCATCCGCACACCGTGTTCGCCGAGAACATCGAGAGAATCAATTGCCCATATCGGCACATGAAACACGGCACCCGCAGATGCCCGTACGACTTTGGGCGACCATGGATCAACAGCGGAACCGACAACCACAACACCAGACGCCCCTGCAGCCTCGGCGCTTCGCACCAAGGTTCCCATGTTTCCGGGGTCTCCAACTTCGCACAGCACCATCAACCAATCGTCATCGGAAAACGACATTGGGCCCGCATCAACCATTTCACACACTGCAAGAATTCCCCGCGGTGATTCAGTGTCGGCAACAGAACGAAAGGTCTTTTCATCAAGCTCGTAAGTCTCAACCGGTGCGAGAAAGTCGTCGTAGTCGTCCCGAATGTACTGCTCCACGATCGATACCCCGGCCTCGTGGGCCTCTCGAACCAACACTGGTCCTTCCACCACGAACAAGCCATGCTCATAACGAAAACTGCGGCGCCCAACAAGGCGCCGCAGATTCTGAACCCGAGAGTTCGACGATGACAATCGAAGACGACTCAGACGAGTGCGGCTTTCGCTGTTGCAACAAGTGCCGAGAAAGCCTCTGCGTCATGAACCGCAAGATCAGCAAGGATCTTGCGATCGACCTCGATACCAGCTGCATTCAAACCGGCAATGAAGCGACTGTACGAAATATCATTCAATCGACATGCTGCGTTGATGCGCTGAATCCAGAGGCGACGGAACTCACCTTTTTTCGCACGACGGTCGCGAAATGCGTATTGACCTGAGTGCAGCACCTGTTCGTTTGCTGCACGGAAGGAACGGCTCTTATTGCCGTAATAGCCCTTCGCCTTTTCTAAAACCGCGCGATGCTTCTTGCGCGCATGTACCGCTCTTTTTACGCGTGCCATTTGTTTCTCCTAACTCTCTCGTTCTTTTCAGCGCTCAGCAAGCAATCGCTTGATCTTGCGGGCGTCTCCTGGATGCACATCTACATCTCCTGCAAGACGACGTGTGCGAACGCTGGACTTCTTTTCAAACAGGTGCTGACGATTTGCTTGTTGGCGTCGCAATTTTCCCGACCCTGTTTTCTTGAAGCGCTTTGCTGCTGTCTTACTTGTCTTCATTTTTGGCATGTTGTGCCTCCTGTTGTTACGAATCTTTTTGTTACGAATCTTTCGATTCGGTCTCTGGCTCAGTCGCGGTCACCTTCTCGGTCACCGGTGATTGTTCCTTATCGTTCTTCTTTGCGGGCTTTTTGTCTGGAGACAAGACCATCGTCATGTTTCGACCTTCTAGTCGAGCCTGTGTTTCCACTTTTGCTAACGAACCCAACTGCTCGAGCGCCGCATCGAGGATTTTGGCTCCCAACTCGGGGTGGGCAACCTCACGGCCTCGAAACTGCAACGTGACTTTCACCTTGTGGCCGTCTTCCAAGAAGTCACGCATGTGGCGAACCTTGGTATCGAAGTCACCTTTGCCAATCTTTGGTCGGAACTTCACTTCCTTGACCGTGACGTGGGTGGTCTTCTTTCGGGATTCTTTTGCCTTTTGCGCTTCTTCGTATCGGAACTTGCCGTAGTCCATGATGCGACACACTGGCGGATTTGCAAGCGGTGCGACCTCGACCAAGTCGAGATCTAACTCACGAGCCAATGTCAGGGCGTCAGCGGTGGTGCGAATACCGACCTGACTTCCGTCTGGACCAATTAGGCGAACCTCGCGCGCACGAATGCGCTCGTTGTAGCGGGGTTCATTTTGCGATGTAGCTATGGCTGTCTCTCTTGTGCAATGGGCCTCGCCCTCCTTCGTGCTGAACCGCTTGTGCGGAACGTGTGCGCCAAAGCACGAAGCACACCAAGAGCAACATCGTTGCCCACAGTCTCGACCTGGCGCACTCCCACACTGGTTGGGGTGGCTAGGTGGGGGCCAAAACCCCACTTCGCTCAATTGACGGCTATAGGGTACCGCCCAATGAGTCAAGACAACACCATCCCCACATCTGGCGGCCATCTCGATGATCAGACCGCTGAAGCCCTTGAAGCCGTTGCCGAAGCGCGCCGTCGCTTAGAAGATGTTCCGGCCTCGGTGGTAGTCGCCAATCACGCAATGGGCTTATTTGAACTAGCGGCAATTCATCTCTCCAGCGAACCGCCTCGGCTCGAGGACGCCCAGTTGGCAATCGATGCACTCGGATATCTAGTCGAAGGTCTCGGCGAGAGAATCGGGGAACATCACGACACATTGAGCGCCGCTCTTGGCAACATCCGGCTCGTGTATGTCCAAAAGAAATCTCAACCTGCGTCATAACGCAGTGGATCACTTCTTGCGGATCTCGAATGCTTCGTCGCGTTTAATATGAAATCTCACGACAAACTCCACCGCAGCACCAATCTCAATGTCGCGTGAACCATCAGCAATGGCGACGCAATGAAACGGTATGGCTTCTCCGTTGTGGCTGCGAATCTCGCCGAGTCCAGCGTGAGCATCAAATGCAGTGACCACACCTGAGTGAATCTGAGCCGCCGACATTGAGAGACCTAATGAATGATTTTGGCGATGGGGATTTCCAACAGATCTGATGCACCAGCGTCAATCAACTCAGGAATCAACGTGTTAATACCTCGTTTAGCGACAACTGTTTCAATAGCGAAACCACCAGATGCCAGTTGTGAAATCGTGGGTGACTTCGCTGCAGGCAGCAACGCCAGAACTGCATCCATTGCCTCGCTGGTGACGTTCAACTTCAGGAGCACTTTTCCTCGCGCTTCAAGCGTGCCGGTCAACAGCGTCATGATCTGTTCCATCGCATGACGCTTGACGGGATCATCCCAGGACTGCTTGTTGGCCACCAGTTCGGTGTAGCTCGTCAACATCGTGTCGATAATGCGAAGCCCGGCTGCTCGTAATGCTCGTCCTGTTTCGGTGATATCCACGACACAGTCAGCAATGTCAGGGATCTTTGCCTCACTTGCTCCGTAGCTCAGACGTACGTCGGCTTTCACTCCGCGTTGTTCAAAGTAACGACGCGTCATCTCGGGATACTCAGTCGTCACACGCACGCCGTCACCCAGGTCTTTGACGGACTGAGCGGGAGAAGAATCTGCAACCGCAACGACCACGCGTACAGGCTGTGATGTCACTTTTGAGTATTTCAATTCACCCAAACTGACAACATCGCTTGAGGTCTCTTCCAACCAATCTCGTCCAGTGATGCCTAAGTCGAACAGCCCCTCTTGCACGTATTGACCGATTTCTTGCGGACGAAGAATCCGCACTTCGTCGATTCGAGGGTCATCTATGGATGCTTTGTAGTCAACTGCAGATGAGCGAACAACAGTCAGGTCTGCGGCATCAAACAACTCGAACGTTGCTTTTTCCAAAGATCCCTTGGGAAGAACGATTTTCAGCACACACCGAGGCTACCGAGACAACGTTGTCGAACACTGCTCGATTTCTCGCACTCAGCCGATGGAATCGAATTGGAAAACTCTGTTCGCTCTCCCGCGTAGCCAATCAGTTGCATTCATTGGGTTTTTGCCCTCTGGCTGCACACGGACAAGCCGGATCGCGCCATTGCCAGTTCCCACGACACCATCTGTTCCGCATTGTCCGGGCGCACGTAACTTGCCATCGTCTGCAATCGCGACATCCAGAATCCGGATTCGTCGCTGGTCAAGAGATGTGTAACTGCGCAATGCGCGGACCTTTCGATCGATGTCGACAGCGTCTGCGGTCCAATCGAGACGTAATTCCTCAGAGGAAATTTTGTGAGCATACGTCGCCTCACCGTGTTGAGGTGTTACGTCGGATAACCCGCGATTCAACAGATCGGTCAACAATTGTGCCCCACGCCGCGACAATTCATCGGTCAATGTTGCTGTGGTGTGAGATGCAGAGATGGGCACTTCAGCACAACAATGAACAGGACCGGTGTCGAGTGTTTCTTCAAGATCCATAATGCACACCCCAGTTGTGGTGTCTCCTGCCAAGATGGCTCGCTCCACGGGGGCTGCGCCTCTCCATCGCGGTAATAACGAAAAATGAAGATTGATCATCGGCGTGTGAGCCAACATCGAAGCAGGAATGATTTTGCCGTACGCAACAACGATGCCCAAACAGCCCTTGTCGTGATTGTCCTCTAGCCATGCCAAATCGTGTGAGACATCAATTCCGTGAGCGTGCGCAACTTTTTTGACTGGACTGGGAGACGTTGCACCTCCACGACCGCGCCGTGCATCGTGGCGAGTGATCACGTGAGCGATGGAAAAGTTTTCTGCAATCAAGGCCTCAAGCACAACAGCAGCGGCATCAGGTGTTCCAAGAAAGACCAGTGGCCGTCCCTCTTGAGTCATGGATTATTTCAATCCGATATGACGAGGTTCCCCCATCGACGATCCGCCATCGGCAATTCGCTTGTATTCAGCCAACGCTTCATCGCGTTGTTCAGGAGTCATACGCTCGAACATCAACACGCCATTGAGATGATCCAACTCGTGTTGAAAAAGACGAGCCAGCAATTCGTCTGCTTCAATCTGAATTGTGTTGCCATCGATATCGATGGCCTCCAAAAGAACTTCTTTCGGTCGCATCATCTCGACAAACAGACCAGGTATCGACAAGCACCCTTCATCAAAGACCCATTCACCGCGAGATTCAACGATCTTCGGGTTAATCAGGGTCGTGGGAGTTCCATCAATGTCGTATACGAAAATCTGTTTTTGTACGCCAATTTGGGGAGCGGCCAAGCCAAGACCTGGTGCCTTGTACATCGCCTGCAACATCGACTGGGTTAAACGAACGACTTTGCCGTCGATATTTTCCACTTGCTCAGCCACGGTGGCCAACACAGGATCTCCATAGGTGCGAATGTCGTAACCCATAATCTGTAAGGCTACCTGTGTGAACAACCCATCGACTGACAACCCGACAGACGGCACTGGGTCTCACTATTTCGACCCCTCACCCACGTCGCCTTCGCACACGTCAGAATTCACCATCGTTGTTGCGGGACGCACACTCGTGCTCAAGTCAGATGCCGGGGTGTTCAGTTCTCACGGTCTCGACAAAGGAACGGCCGTTTTGTTGGAGTGGGTGCAACAACACTCCCCCGTGATGGACGACACACATCAGAATCTGTGCGACCTTGGATGTGGCAGCGGACCTATCGCGCTCGTCATGGCAGTGCTCTATCCACAGTGCACGGTGTATGCACTCGATATCAACGAGCGCGCTCGACTTTTGTGCACAGAAAATGCTCGCCGCAACAATCTCACCAATATCATCGTCGCTCATCCTGATGAGGTGGATACCACCACCTCGTTCGCCCTGTTGTGGTCCAATCCCCCAATTCGAATCGGAAAACGCGAACTTCATGAGTTGTTGACCACATGGCTCACGCGACTCTTACCCGATGGATTGGCTCACCTCGTGGTCAGCAAAAATCTCGGCGCAGATTCATTGACGACGTGGCTGAATAGCCAGGGGTATCCCACCATCAAAAAGGCAAGTAGCAAGGGGTTCCGAATATTGGAAGTGACCACGCAGAGCTAATCCATGTGATGGCGGACAGACTCAGTAACGAACAGGATCGCAATAGACCGCAATATGAGTCCCAAAAAGTTGGCGAAGCGTCTGAATCCCCGCTTCGAGCGCAGTGCGATCAGTGCTTTTCAGAATCACATTGTCGTTATGGCGAGCAATGTCAATCCCGTCTAGTTCAGGAACCTCATCGACTGAATGTGGAGCACGCACATTGACACGCACAAGTTGTGAAAATGGTGGTAGCGAAAATACGTGACGTTGCTGTAGATCAGATTCACACCACCGCAACAACGCATCAAACGGCTCATCTGAAGCCAATGCTGCGATAACAGGGTGCTCGGTGAGTCGAGTCTGAATGATGATTGTTCCTCGATCCCCCACCACTCGCGCTGCGCGAGTAACCAAGGCCAGTACTTCTCGTGCAGCAGTCACACGTGGCGCACCAAGATCTCGATCGATATCGGCAAACACAACAACGTCAACTCGCGTTACTCGATGCAAGACAGCTTCGGTTCCCACATAAATCGAGCCATCGCCCAAATTTTCGTCAGACTCACCACTGACCTCGACGACGTCACGACCAACCGATGCGCGAATTTGTCCTGCCAACTGCCCCATTCCCCCACGAGGCACAAGAAAAGAAGTACGACCACAAGTCAGACACACAGCGCCATGTTCATCACCACAACGAAGACACACCAAAACATCATCATCTTGCGCGAGCAATGATCTACATTGCGGACACAATTGAACTTCGCGGCAACTGCGACACACAATCAAACGAGATTTGCCTTTCGTGTTTAACACGCATGCGACACTCATCTTTTCGTTCGAGACAGCGGCGAGCAACTGCGATGACAGAAGCGAACCAGCCACAGGTACTTCCCCAAGATCCACAATCTCGATTGCAGGCCATTGCTGTGTTGTCCGAGCAATTGTCACTGAGTCTGTGAAGTGATGCAGCGATTCAGCAGACGGGACTGGCGAAGTGACAATCAATGGCACTTTGGCCAACTGTGCTCGCTGGCGAGCGACATCAACTGCGTTCCAAGTTGGTGAACGCTCTTCATGCAAGAGCTCATCGTGTTCATCAATCACCACAATTCCGCTGAGGCTCGCACATGGTGCCAAGACCGCAGAGCGCGCCCCGATCACGACATCGACCCCAGCTCGGGCAGCGTCCCATTGCTCGGGTATCACTGCGGTAGTGATTCCTTTTCGGCGCAGCGATGCCGCTCCAAGGGTTGCCATCTTGTGTGTGGGGCAGACCGCCAACACTGAACCGGACTGGGACATTTCTGCGATGACTGAGAGAGCCGAACCCAAAGGGGGCACCACCACCAATCCACCGCCACCACTACGGCGTGTTCGCACCGATGTACTGACTTCATCAACCCCATGTTCTCGAGTCGCACCATGATGCGAATGCACCACCCGTGCCCTCAAATGTGGGGCAGATGCGCTCGCCAAAGTGGCCCGCCATGAACCAAAAAACGTCTCTGACATCCACCTCGTCAGTTCAACAAGTTCAGGTTCAACGCCATGTCCCGACACAGACACAATTGGCAACAGACGATCAACCTCGTACGAGGTGTCTTGGCGAGCGGTCTCTGTATGAAGTGCAACAATCCATCCGCCGACACGACGATTGTTCAAGTTCACGCGCACCTTGGCTCCCACCCATGCGCGTTCGCGCAAAGGATCAGGAACGAGGTAATCAAAAACTTTGTCTATGCCCGACACATCGGGCACAACCGACGCAATCAGCAACGACAAAGATTTACAGTTTGACTGCGGACTTAAAGTCTGAGAGACGCGACAACTGTTCCCATGTGAACTCTGGTTCTTGGCGACCAAAGTGCCCATAGGCAGCAGTCTTCGAATAGATCGGCCTCTTCAAATCAAGGTCGCGCACGATTGCAGCGGGACGAAGATCGAACACGTTTCGCACTGCTTCCACGATCGACTCTTCACTCACGGTGTTTGTGCCGAACGTCTCCACCAAAATGCTGATCGGCTGTGCCATACCAATTGCATAAGCCACTTGCACTTCGCACTTTTCTGCAGCACCGCTTGCGACGACATGCTTTGCAACCCAACGCGCAGCGTATGCAGCGGAGCGGTCCACCTTTGAAGGATCTTTGCCCGAGAACGCACCACCACCATGACGACCCATTCCGCCGTAGGTGTCAACGATGATCTTGCGGCCCGTCAATCCAGTGTCGGCATGAGGTCCACCCAAGACGAACTTGCCCGTGGGGTTCACATAAATCGCCGGATTGTCATCGGCGAATTGTGCGGGAATTGTCGGGAGGATGACTTGTTCAATCAAATCAGGACGAATCTCGGTTTCGCGATTTACTCCATCTCGATGCTGAGTAGAGATCAACACAGTGGAGAGACGAACTGGTTTTCCATCCACATAATCGAAGGTCACCTGAGTCTTGCCGTCAGGTCGCAGATACGGAACCATTCCGCTCTTGCGAACTTCTGTCAAACGCTCTGCAAGACGATGCGCCAACCAAATCGGCAACGGCATCAGATCCGGCGTCTCATTGCATGCGAAACCAAACATCATTCCTTGGTCGCCTGCACCTTGGCTATTCAAAATGTCGGCATCGCTTGCACCACTGCGCTGCTCTTCACTGACATCAACGCCTTGAGCAATATCGGGGCTTTGGGCATCCAATGCCACAAGAACACCACAGGTGTTTCCATCAAAACCGAAAGCAGCATCGTTATAACCAATGCGATTAATTGCTTCACGCGCGATTGCAGGAATATCAACGTATGCATCTGTGGTGATTTCACCAGACACCACACACAATCCGGTGGTCAACAACGTCTCGCATGCAACACGACTGTTCGGGTCTTTCGCCAACAACGCATCGAGAACAGAGTCAGAGACTTGGTCGGCCATTTTGTCTGGGTGACCTTCGGTCACGCTCTCTGACGTAAACGTGAAATTCCTCACGACAACTCCTTTATTTCGGCGGGCGCTGAGCAGACCGCACTTTGACCACGCTATCCAATACGGCACGTGCGACAGCGTGTTTATCGGCGAGGGCGACCTCTGAGATCTCCCCGTCTGCAGTCAGAATCGACACCGCATTGGTGTCATGGCCAAAACCCACACCTGGGGCCGACACATCATTGGCAACGATGATGTCGAGGTTTTTGCGTTGCAGCTTGCTTTGGGCGTTATCCACAAGGTTGTCTGTCTCGGCAGCAAATCCGACCAACACCTGGTGAGTTGGCTTAGTTTTCCCAAGATTGGCCAAGATGTCAGGAGTGGGTTCCAACACAATCGAGGGAATACCCGCATCCTTTTTGATCTTGTTTTCAACAGACACAACAGGTCGAAAATCGGCAACCGCAGCGCTCATCACCACAACATCGGCTTGCGATGCAACCGACGACACCGCTTCCAACATTTGTTGCGCCGTTTCAACCTGAACCACGGAGATGCCAGATGACACTGGACGATCGGCTGTGGTGATCAAGGTGACATGGGCTCCACGTTGATGTGCAACTTCGGCAATCGCTGCGCCTTGTTTTCCACTTGACCGATTCGCAATCACGCGAACCGCATCGATCGGCTC
>JBEDHS010000149.1:0-6442 GCA_041173945.1 Actinomycetota bacterium | reverse complement strand
CTTCACCTAGTTCTCTCAGACGGGACGAAGCCTGTGCAAGGCGACGGTGAAGAAAACGTTGTCCCATATAACTAAGTGTATGAATCACCTGGGTGCCCGAGGTGGGACTCGAACCCACACGCCCTTTCGGACAACGGATTTTGAATCCGTCGCGTCTGCCATTCCGCCACTCGGGCCAGGGCTAGCAAGCGTACAGCGGGTCACGCCTGCACCCTACTAATGAGTAACAACTTGCCGTCCTCGTCGCAGGTCTAAGGTTTTCCCACCATGCTTGCTTTTACTTTCCCTGGTCAGGGTTCCCAGCGACCCGGTATGGGTCGGCCATGGCAAGGTCACGAAAGTTGGGAACTTGTCGACGAGGCATCTCATGTGGCTGGTCGAGATGTGGCAGCGCTGTTACTTGACGCCGACGCAGAAGAGTTGAAGGACACGCGAAATGCCCAGTTGACCACATTCGTTGCGAGCCTGATGGTTCTCGATGCAGTTGAACGCCTTGGAATTGTTCCGTCTTTTTGTGCTGGGCATTCACTCGGTGAATACACGGCCCTTACCGCGACAGGTGCTCTTTCCTTCGAAGATGGAGTGCAATTAGTCGTCGAACGAGCAGATGCCATGCACGAGGCAGGAAATCAATCGCCAGGAACGATGGCTGCAGTGCTTGGCCTTGACGACGACGTTGTTGAGGTTGCATGTCGACGGGCCGACAGCGATGTCTGGGTTGCAAATTTCAATGCGCCAGGACAAGTTGTGATTGCTGGTTCACCCGACGGCGTTACAGCAGCAAGTGAACATGCAAAGTCGCTTGGCGCAAAAAAGATCATGCCTCTTCAAGTATCGGGAGCATTCCACACACCTTTCATGACAGCTGCGCGCGACCGTCTGCGCTCTGCAATCACACTGGCGTCACCTCGCGATACTGAAGTTCCCGTTATCTCAAATGTCGATGCGCTCCCCCATGCGACTGGGGATGAATGGTCCGCGCTTCTCTCGGCTCAATTGTCGAGCCCCGTGCGATGGAAGCACTGCCTGCTCACACTTGCCGAACATGGCGTCACCGGCTTTGTTGAATTGGGTCCTGGCGGAGTACTTACCGGAATGGCTAAGCGCACAGTCGACAATGCTCGAACGATCTCGGTGTCGACACCAGATGAACTAGACAAGCTCATCGAGTGGGTGAATTCTTCATCGCCAACAGGGACAACTCAACTCGAAGGAGAACATCTCTTTGCGGTTGAACGTCTCGTTGTCAGTCCCGCTGCTGGCATTTTTACACCGACTGACAACGTCGGGATTGGAAACCATATTCAAGTGGGACACGTCATTGGAACCGTTGGAGACGTTGAGGTTCGCTCTCCTTTCGCAGGAGTCATCCAGAATTTCATTGCCGTGCAAGGAGAACGCGTGACGACACATCAACCAATTGCGTGGCTGCGGACTGCGTAGGGAAAGACAATGCCAAAGATTCCCAACAGCGTGAGAGGTGCCCGTTTTACAGGATGGGGAACGGCCCTTGGACACAAAGTCGTCACCAACGATGATCTCGCACAAACAATCGACACCAATGATGAATGGATCCGTGAACGCACCGGAATCCATCGCCGCCACATTGGTGGATCAACGGCCGAGCTCAGTGTTCTAAGTGGACGAGACGCACTCCAGATGGCCGGTCTTGATCCCAAGTCAATCGATGCCCTTGTTCTGGCAACCACAACACCAGATAGATGCGTTCCAGCTACGTCTGCCACTGTGCAACACCAACTGGGTTTGTCATGCGGCGCTTTTGACATCAATGCAGCATGCTCTGGCTTTGTCTACGCGTTAGTCAATGCACATGGCCTCATCGCCATGGGGGCAGAACGAGTCTTACTGATTGGCACCGACACTTTGGCGAGAATTACAGATTGGCAAGACCGCAACACTGCCGTTCTCTTTGCCGATGGCTCGGGGGCGGCAGTTCTTGAACATACGCAGGGTCCTGGGCAACTACTGGGGTGGGACCTCGATGCAGATGGTTCAGCAGAAGAAATCTTGTACTGCGAAATTGGTGGCTTCATCCAGATGGACGGAAAAGAAGTATTCCGCCGCGCAGTGCGGATCATGGTCGACAGTGCACAAAAATCGATGGCGCACGCCGGTGTCACAGCAAAAGACATTTCGTTAATCGTTCCGCATCAAGCAAACATACGCATCATCTCTGCCGCATGTGATCGTCTAGGAATTCCGATGGAGAACGCTTCTGTTGTCATTGACGACACGGGCAACACCTCATCTGCTTCTATCCCTCTTGCATTATTCGATGCAGCAAACAAGGGACGCATTGCACAAGGAGACCTCGTTCTTCTTGTCGGTTTCGGTGCCGGAATGACAGCTGCCAGTGCGGTACTTGAATGGGGAGCGATATGAGCCGTGTTGTTCTGATTACTGGTGGCTCACGAGGGATCGGCTTGGCGTGCGCGCAACACTTCGCTGCACTCGGTGACCAAGTCGCCATTACGTACAACTCCACTCCTCCACCGCCTGAATTTCTCGGGGTGAAATGTGATGTCACCGACTCAGAACAAATCGATGCCGCATTCGCCGAAGTTGAAACAAAGCTTGGCCCAGTGGAGGTTCTTGTCTCGAATGCGGGAATCACCAAAGACACGTTGTTGCTGCGGATGAGTGAGAGTGATTTCACAAGTGTTCTGGATGCAAATCTCACCGCATCATTCAGAGTCGTCAAGAGAGCAACTCCTGCAATGTTGAAAGCACGTAAGGGGCGCATCATCTTGATGTCTTCGGTAGTTGGTCTGCTGGGTTCGGCCGGTCAGGCAAACTACGCAGCATCCAAAGCGGGGCTCGTGGGATTCGCACGTTCGCTTGCGCGAGAACTGGGGTCTCGAAATATCACGGTGAATGTTGTGGCTCCAGGCCCCGTGGCCACTGACATGACGGCAGCCCTGTCCGAGGACAGACTCAAAGAGCTCAGTGAAGCCGTCCCGCTCAAACGAGTCGCCCACGTTGAAGAAATCGCATCTGTCGTCGGATTCTTGGCAGGGCCAGGCGCCGCCTACATCACTGGTGCAGTTATTCCTGTCGATGGTGGCCTGGGTATGGGTCACTAACACCGATAGCCAGAATTACGTCTGAGATATGCGAAAATAGAGACCAATTAAGGAGACCCCATGAGCCAAGAAATTTTTGATCGTTTCGTGAAGTGTGCAGTAGAAACACTTTCTGTTGAAGCAGCACAAGTCACCAAGGAAGCCACATTTGCAGAGGACCTGGACGCTGACTCACTCGACGTTGTCGAGTTGGTGATGGCTCTCGAAGAAGAGTTCGGCATTGAAGTACCCGAAGAAGAATTGCAAGACGTCACGACCGTTGGTCAGGCTTTCGACATCATTGTCAGCAAGCTGTAACTAGTTCATCATCGCGATGCAAGGTTCCGGGCATAGAGTCGCCATCACCGGCTTGGGTGTCGTTGCTCCAAGTGGCATAGGCAAAGAGAATTACTGGAACGGACTACTTGGGCCTGGTCTTACGGGCAAGAAGTTCGTCGAGATCGACGATTGGGATCCGCTTCCCTATTTCGACAACCCCAAGGATGCTCGTCGCTCCGATCGAGTTGAACAGTTCGCACTTGCTGCGGCATCAGAAGCATTTGCCCAGGCTGGGACACTCAATGTTGACCCTTCACGCTTCGGGACAATTTTTGCCACCGGCATCGGTGGTCTCCACACACTGGAAGAACAAGTCATTGTTCGAGTGGAAAAAGGCGAACGTCGAGTCTCGCCGTTTCTCGTTCCCATGATGATGGCGAACGCATCAGGCGCTGCAATTTCCATGCGTTACGGGTTGCAGGGCCCAAATGAAACAATCTGTACAGCCTGTGCAGCAGGAACCCATGCACTTGGATATGCCGCACGTCTGATCGCTTGGGGTCGTTGTGATGCTGTCGCGTCGGGAGGATCTGAGAGCGCCGCAACAGCCACGTCCATTGCCGGATTTGGCAACATGACCGCGTTGTCTTCATCGGGTACGTCCATGCCATTCGATGAACGAAGAGACGGCTTCGTGATGGGCGAAGGTGCAGCAGTGTTTATTCTCGAGCGCTACGACCTCGCCGAGGCGCGCGGAGCGACAATTTTGGGAGAAATTCTGGGTTCTGCCAGTAACGCTGATGCTCACCACATCACGGCACCGTCTCCCGGCGGAACTGGTGCCATCGCTTGTATGCGTTTGGCACTTGATGATGCTGGATTATCGCCGGCCGATATCGCTTTCGTGAATGCTCACGGAACATCCACGCCATTGAATGACGCAGCGGAGGCACAGGCGATTGCAACAGTTTTTGGTGGCCGCTCTGTTCCTGTGACGAGTGGTAAGGGAGTCACTGGACATGCTCTTGGTGCCGCTGGAGCATTAGAGGCCGCACAGGTTCTCTTGTCCATTCAAAAAGGCCTCATTCCACCGACTGCCGGAACAACGACTCCGGATCCCGCCCTCGATATTGATTTGGTCATCGGGTCTGCTCGTCCTTGGACTCCTGGGCCAGCTATCTCAAACAACTTCGGTTTCGGTGGCCACAACGGCAGCATCATCATTGCTCCTGCCAAGTAGGCAACTGCAAGAGGCCAAACGCGTCGTTCTCTATTGGTCGGCAAACACGAACATCAAGTCCAGTTCACAGGCAATTGCACCATTAACTTCAGCTTTGCCGTGACCTTTTCCTGCGCGCGCACTCATTCGACCCAGTTCAACGGACAATGTCAACACATCGCCTGGAACCACCTGACGACGAAAGCGAGCCGAGTCGATTCCTCCGAATAAAGGAAGTTTTCCTATGTGAGTCTCTGACGTAAGAACACAATAGGCGCCGACTTGAGCAATAGCTTCACACATCAACACTCCGGGCAAAGTGGGCCGACCAGGGAAATGACCCGGAAAAAACCATTCCTCTCCCGTGATATTCCACAGTCCCGTCGCGCGAATTCCCGATTCCAACTCGATGATGGAGTCAACAAAGAGAAACGGGGCACGATGCGGAATGACATCAATGGGAGCGGGAAAACTCATGCTTTCCCTAGTGCTTTCAAAAGATTCTTCGGTGTATCAGCTGGCGAAATCTTGTACCACGCCTCGACAATGACGCCATCTTGAATCAAAAAAGCTGAACGCTCAATACCCATGTATTTCTTTCCATACATCGACTTCTCTTTCCACACGCCATAAGCCTCGGCCACTGTGTGATCGATGTCGGACAGCAAAGGAAACCCCAACTCATATTTGTCGTCGAATTTCTTTTGTTTCTCCGGCTTGTCGGGACTGATTCCCACAATTGCAGTGCGACCGATTTCGGATGCGATATCTCGCAAACCACATGACTGAGCCGTACATCCAGGAGTATCTGCTTTCGGGTAAAAGTAGACCAAGACTTTTTTCTTCCCGAGTTTCGTGAGGGAAAATAATTTCCCATTTTGATCGAGCAATTCGATTTTCGGAGCTTTCTTACCTGGTTGCAACATGGTCTCAGATTAGTTCTTGCGACGCAGCCCATAACCATAGAAGCCATCTTTGGGCCGAGCATGCGCGTGAAAATGGTCAGGAATCGTGCGCATGTTGTCGTCAATTCGAGGTTCAAAGTCGAAGTGCGACGCAACTACATCGAGCAGTTTTTGTACTAACCGAGTACGTACTTCTTCTGGCGGTGACGCATCGTGATGCTTCCAAACCACCATCGGTACTGCACAGCTCTCACATTCGGCGATCCAGCATTCATCGTCTTCGTGAAACCATTCCGACATACGAGACGCTTCACATAGTTCGCACTGTCCTGATCCGAAAATGCTCGAGCCCGACGCGCTTGTCATTTGGCAGATTTCTCCAACGCACCTCTGACGTCAGCAATAAATGCCCCGACTGCATCTGGACCATCTTCAATCAGTCGCCTGACGACCGAAGCACCCATGATCACACCATCTGCTACCTGAGAAGCCTCAACAGCCTGCTCCGCATTGGATACACCAACACCAACAAGCACCGGTTTAGATGTCAATTTCTTCAGACGCGCAGCAAGTGCTGTCGCTGTTCCTGCCAATGAGTCACGTTCGCCGGTCACACCGAGCAATCCCACCGAATACACAAAACCTCGCGCGCGGTCGATAACTCGCGGGAGACGATCGTCGGGCGCAGTCGGGGCGGCCAACATGATTGTCTCCACATGTGCCGCATCTGCCGCATCACACCATGGGCCTGATTCTTCGAGAGGTAGATCAGGAACAATTACTCCTCGTACGCCAGCACGAGTTATGTCTGTGGCAAAACGTTCATGACCTGCATGAAAGACAGTGTTGTAATAACACATCACCGCGATAGGAATTTCAATATCCAGATTCCGGAGAGCATCGAGGATTGACACCGGCGTCACACCGCCATCGAGTGCGACTTGCGACGCTTGTTG
>JBEDHS010000148.1:0-9835 GCA_041173945.1 Actinomycetota bacterium | reverse complement strand
TCGCGAGTAATTTTTTACGTATGTCTGGCAAAAGTTCTCGTTCATCGTCTGGGGGCTCGAAGGGCTCTGGCCGTAACTCTGTCAAGACCCCTGCGAAGGGAAATCGCCGACCACAGTCTCGAAATGATGACAAAGAATCCACTGCCGGAGCACGTGAAGTGGTGCGTGGCCGCGAGGTGGAATTTTGGGGCATCGGGTTAATTAGCGCAGGCATTGTTTTCGTGTTGTCGATGTACGTCAAGATGGCAGGTCCACTCGGCGAAGCGATCGACACGGTCTTTGGGTGGCTACTTGGCCTCGGACGGTTTGCCCTACCTGTGGTGTTTATCGGAATCGGTGTGGCGATGGTGCGACGGCGCAGTATCGAACATCGACTCCGTCTGGGAATCGGGTGGTCCATCATTGTTGTGGCCGTGCTCGGATATTTGCACGTCATCAATGGCGCCGATTCGATTGTTGCCGATGTCGATGCCATGTCGAGTGCTGGTGGTTGGTTAGGCGCACTGCTTGGTGAGCCGCTTCGTTCAACCTTGAGTTGGGCAGGGGCAATTGTTGTGTTGTCGGCAATTGGGCTGGCAGGGGCAATGTTGGTAACAGACACGACAGTGCCCGAGTTAATCACCATGATTCGCACGTGGTCTGGATCTGTAGGAGATGCAGCGACATCTGCAGCGCGCACCGCGACATCAACTCGTGATCGCTCGGAAAACTACGACGACTTGGTCGATGTTCCTGGTGAAAAGAGCCAAAACCCGCGCACAGTGAAGCCATCAATTTACGACGTGGACCAAGATGAAGACTTTGCTGTCCCTGCAGCAAAAAAACCACGAGCGGCAAAAAAGAAGCCAATAACACCACAGACTCCAGAGTTTGCGGGCAAGAAAACTTCGTCGTCTTCAGAGAACCAAGAAGACACACCTGCTGTTGTGTCTCGTGCCCCCGGTACATGGGCGTTGCCGCCAACGAACTTGTTGAGCCAGACAGAAGTCTTCCAAGTAGACAAGGCACGCGTTGCCGAACGTGGACGATTGTTGGAAGAGTCACTCGCCTCACACGGTGTGGACACGCGCCTGGTGGGAATGACAGTTGGCCCAACAGTGACTCGGTTCGAACTGGAACTGGGTGCAGGAGTCAAGGTTGCCAAAGTCACCAGTTTGAATCGCGATATTGCCTATTCAATGGCCGCTACTGACGTTCGTATTTTGGCACCTATTCCAGGAAAATCAGCTGTGGGTGTTGAAGTGCCTAACGAGACACGTCAGTTGGTGTCGCTGGGCGATTTGATGGGCAGTGCCGAAGCACGTGCTGCAACACATCCTCTCGATGTTGCAGTCGGAAAAGATATTGCAGGTCGCGCGGTGTTTGTCAATCTCGCTGCAACACCGCACATGTTGATTGCTGGCGCGACGGGAGCGGGTAAGTCAAGTGGTATCAACTCGATTTTGACGTCATTGTTAATGCGTTCAACTCCCGAAGATGTTCGACTGATTCTGATTGACCCCAAACAAGTGGAGATGGGCCAATATGCACGTCTTCCACATTTGTTGACGGCGCCTGTAACTAACCCAAAGAAAGCAGCCAATGCTTTGGGGTGGGCAGTAAAGGAAATGGAACGTCGATACGACTTATTGGTGGAAGTGGGCTTCCGCGATATCGCCGGATACAACGCGGCGTTTGATCGTGGGGAAGTGAATGACCCAAATGCCCCAGAGGGCACAAAGATGTACGAACGACTTCCATTTATTGTGGTCGTGGTTGACGAGTTAAACGACTTGATGATGGTTGCTGCTCGCGACGTGGAAGAGTGCATCACGCGTATTGCACAAAAAGCTCGTGCGGTGGGTATTCACCTGATTGTTGCCACGCAGCGGCCAAGCGTCAATGTCATCACCGGAGTGATCAAGGCCAACATTCCCGCTCGCATGGCTTTTGCCGTGAGCAGCTTGACAGACAGTCGAGTCATTCTGGACCAACCCGGTGCAGAAAAGTTGGTGGGCAAGGGCGACATGTTGTTGATGCCGGGAAATACGAATGTGCCACAACGAATTCAAGGTTCTTGGGTCGATGAAGAAGAAGTGCGCAAAGTGGTGGCCCATTGGCGTCGACAGTCCCCTGAGGTGGTGTATGTGTCTGGCATCGAAGGCGAAGAGCAGTCATCAGGCGGTTCTGGGTCGGTGTTCGGCGGGGGTTCTTCACAAGAAGATGACCTCATTCGTGCAGCAATTGATGTCGTGGTGCGATCCGGAGTCGGCTCGACGTCGCTATTGCAGCGCAAATTAAAGGTGGGTTTTGCGCGAGCGGGTCGAATTATGGACGAACTTGAAGAACGAGGAATTGTCGGGCCCAGTGAGGGCTCGAAGGCTCGTACCGTGCTAATGAGTGTGGAGGAACTTGAAGCACAGGGGGGCTGACATGTCCACGCACACTCTCACCGAAATCACTAGCGGCCTGAAATTTCCTGAAGGGCCTGTTGCAATGCCTGATGGATCGGTCATTGTTACCGAAATGTTTGGATCGTGTCTGACACGTATCGCGCCCGATGGGTCGCACACAAAAGTGGCCGACATTGTTGGTCTGCCCAATGGTCTGGCACTTGGTCCCGATGGATTTTTGTATCTCTGTAACAACGGCGGGGCATTCACGCCGATGATTGTTGATGGGTTGATGTATCCCAGCGAATATGACCCGAACACATACATCGGCGGACGAATTCAGAAAGTCAATATCGACACCGGAGAAGTGACAGATCTCTACACCCATTGCGGTGATATCGCCTTGCGCGCACCCAATGACCTTGTGTTTGATCAGCACGGTGGATTTTGGTTCACTGACCATGGTCTGCGTCATCATCGCACTGCCGACAGAACAGGCATCTATTACGCACGCGCAGATGGTTCATCCATTGAAGAAGTTGTGTTCCCTGTCGATGCACCGAATGGAATCGGTCTGTCGCCCAAAGGCGACCGCCTGTATTGGGCGGAGACGCACACTGGTCGGGTGTATCAACGCGACATCGTGTCGCCAGGCATGCTTGCACCAATGGGTGAAATTCCAGCGGTCTTGTGTGGATTGCCGGGGTATCAACTTCTTGATTCACTCGCCGTCGACGGAGACGGCAACGTGTGTGTTGCCACGTTGGTCAACGGTGGTATCACGGTCATCTCGCCCGATGGTGACATTGTCCTTTTTGTCGAGGTGGATGATCGAATCACCACGAATATCTGCTTTGGTGGACCTGATTTTCAGACCGCTTTCATCACTGCATCAAGCACAGGTCGGCTGCTCTCGATGAAATGGCCATTTCGGGGTCTGAAACTTCACTGGCAGTAGGCTTGTCCCAATGGGGCAGCGGTTCTACATCGAGACTTTGGGGTGTCCGAAGAACCAAGTTGACTCCGAAAAAATTGTCGGAACGTTGTTGGCTGATGGTCTGACCCCAACCGAGGATGCTTCGAAGGCAGATGTCATCGTTGTCAACACGTGTGCATTTATCGAAGATGCGCGTCGCGAAAGTATCGACACCATGCTGGCACTCGACGAGCAACGCAAGAAGTCATCGCGCCTTGTTGTGACCGGATGCATGGCAGAGCGTTACGGGCAAGAATTAGCCGACGCATTGCCTGAAGCAGATCAAATTGCTGGGTTCGGGGTGCCCATTCAGTTAGGGAAGAAACCATTGACGGTGACTGCCGAGATTCCCAAATTCGATCTGTTGAACCTGCCTCGGCCAAAGTCATCGATGCCGTGGGCGTATGTGAAGATCGCCGAAGGCTGTGATCGCACGTGCGGGTTTTGTGCAATCCCAGCATTTCGCGGTCCGCAAAGAAGCCGTGATGTGGCATCAATTCTGACAGAGGTCGAACAAACAGAAGCACGAGAGATTGTTCTCGTTGCACAAGATCTCGCCAGTTACGGAAAAGACCGCCCCGACGAACTTGGTGCAGGGTCGATTGTCGAACTTGTGCGTGAAGTGTCGCTGATGGTTGATTGGGTGCGACTGTTGTATCTGTACCCCAGTGATTTGTCCGATGAGTTGATTGAGGCGATGTTGGAGACAGGAGTGCCGTATTTCGATTTGTCGCTCCAACATGTCAGCAAACCCCATCTGCGACGCATGCGCCGTTGGGGAGATAAGAACCGATTCTTGGAGCGCATCACTCGCATCCGCGAGATGTCTCCAGAGGCCACATTTCGCAGCAACTTCATTGTTGGCTATCCAGGTGAAACAGAAGAAGACCACGACCAGTTGTTGGACTTCGTGCGCGAAGCACAGCTGGACTGGTGTGGATTTTTTAGTTTTAGCCCCGAAGAAGGCACTCACGCATTGACGCTTCCCGATCATGTCGAAGAATCGCTGATGAATGAGCGACTCGCTGAACTTCGCGAATTACAAGATGACATCACTGCCGCCAAGCGAGATGATTTGTTGGGTGAGACGATCACTGTGTTGGTGGATGAACCAGGTATTGCGCGCTCATTTAGGGAAGCCCCCGAAATTGATGGTGTCGTTCAAGTTCCCACGGACCTGAAGGTCGGTCAGTTCTACGAGGTGACGGTGGAACAAGTCTTTGGCCCCGATGTGATCGCTGCACAACAACCAACGACATTGCTCAATGGGGTGCGCTGTGGCCGTTGACGAAACCGCAATCGTCACCTGGGCCAACATGGTCACGGTCACCAGAGTTTTAGCCTCGCCTTTTTTGTTCGCCATGATCCCCGACAATGGAGCCGGGTCATACGCCGCTGTTGTGGTGTGGGTGGTGTTATGTGGCAGTGATGGTTTTGATGGCTATCTGGCACGTCGACACGGCATCACCAGCAGTGGTGCATTCTTGGATCCACTTGCCGACAAAATATTGGTTCTTGGCGCGATGTTCACTCTTGTGTCGCGCGATGTCTTGTGGTTTTTACCGGTGGTCATCATTGCAGCGCGAGAAATCATCGTCAGCCTGTATCGCGTGTTTGTCGGCTCAAAAGGTGTATCGATGCCAGCGAGCAAATTGGCGAAAGTGAAAACGGTGAGTCAACAGTTGGCAGTTGGATTTGCCTTGGCTCCCTTTGCAGTTGCTAACGCTCAGTGGATCTACATCTCGTTTCTCTGGATTGCAGTTGCCTTGACGCTGTTGAGTGCAGCGCAATATGCATATCAGGCGGTGAAACGTTGAGTCATCAAGTGATTGCCGGGCTCTCTGAACACGATCGCGAAGCGATTCAACGCAAAACGCTCCGAATCTTGACGATGGGTCAGATTATTGGCGCTGCGGCCCTGGCGTCTGCGGTCACTGTCGGTGCATTCGTGGTGCAAGACATCTTGGGTAGTGAAACCTCGTGGGGAGGTATCGCAACTGCGACCGTCACCACCGGTACCGCGGTGATGGCACAAGTGTTGTCGCGAATGATGATTCGTAAAGGTCGGCGACCGGGACTGCAGTTGGGATATTCGCTCGCAACGCTGGGCGCACTCACCGCAGCAGTGGGTGCAGAGACACAGAACTTGCTCGTCTTTCTTCTGGGCTTGTTCATGTTTGGAAATGGACAAGCTTCGAACTTGTTGGCACGGTATGCCGCGACTGATTTGGCCCGTCCCGATGAGCGCGCACGATCGATGAGTCGCATTGTGTTCTCGTCAACCTTTGGTGCGGTCTTTGGGCCACTGTTGATTGCTCCAGCACAAGCGGCTGGCCAGAACTGGTTTGGACTGTCGAAATACACGGGACCGTGGTTGTTCTCGGCGTTGGTGTTGTTTCTTGCATTTTTGAACACTGCATTGCGGCTTCGCCCTGACCCACTCGTTATTGCGGGCGGTATCCAAGCGAAAGTGGATGGCAAACTTCCTAGTATTCGCGAGGCGCTTGCCGTGGTGTTGTCCACTGAGCGTGGACGATTGGCGCTGGCATCGATGGTGATTTCTCAAGTCACGATGGTGGCAGTCATGACAATGACGCCGGTTCATATGAAACTTCATGGGCACGAGACCATGAGTCAGTATGTGGTGTCTTTGCATATTGCAGGAATGTACGCCTTTAGCCCCCTAGTGGGCAGATATGCCGACCGTAAGGGAACCTTGCCGGCGGTTCTTGTCGGGGCAGGCACATTGGTGGTCTCAACGGTGATGGCAGCATTGAGTGGAGAAGCAGCGGTGATGTTGTTTCCCTCGTTGTGGTTGCTCGGCGTGGGGTGGAACTTTGGCTTGATTGGTGGCTCGGCGATGCTGATTGAATCGGTGCCCGAGAGCAAGCGCGTCACGGTGCAAGGTTCGGCAGATTTGATGATGAGCTTCTGTGGGGGAATGGCCGGATTATCGTCCGGATTTATTCGAAAAGCAGTGGGATATCACATGTTGTCGAATGCTGCGACCATTGCGGGCGGGTTACTGCTTGTGGGAGCCTTCTATGCATGGAGACGTTGGCAACTTCAGTCAGTACCGGCATGAGATGCAATGTTGTTGCTGTCGGAACTGAGTTGTTGCTTGGCCAAATTGTCGACACCAACTCTTCGTATATCGGTGAACAACTCGCTGCTGTTGGTATCGAATCTCGTCTCCAAGTAAAAGTAGGTGACAATTTGGCGCGAATTGTTGCGGCTTGCCGAACTGCATTGGACGACGCCGATGCGATCATCATGTGTGGTGGTCTTGGACCAACTCATGACGACTTGACGCGTGAAGCAATTGCATCGTTGATGGGTGTGGAGCTTGTGCACGATGATGGCGTTGCAGCCGTTATCGCGGAAATGTTTGCGCGTCGACAACGTCGAATGGCAGACAACAATTTGCGACAAGCGCTCGTTCCTGTTGGGGCAACAATCATTGAACAAACACGTGGAACAGCCCCCGGTCTTATTTGTCCATTGGGTGAGAAAGTGATCTACGCGGTCCCCGGTGTGCCTCATGAGATGCACGACATGTTGGCGCGTGCGGTTCTTCCCGATCTTTTACACAGAAGTGGCTCTCGTTCGGTGATTGCGAGTCGCGTACTACGTACCTGGGGCGAATCAGAATCGTCATTGAATGAAAAACTTGATGCAATCATCACCGAACTAGACGACGTGGGTAATCCCACTCTCGCGTTTCTGGCCAGTGGTTGGGAAGGAATCAAGGTGCGTCTTACTGCCAAGGCGTCGTCTGCACACGAAGCAGAAACACTATTGGCCACGTGGGAGCAACGCGTCCGAACAGTTGTCGACGACATTGTGTTCGGAGTTGATGACGACACAATGGAATCAGTCGTTCTCAATCTCGTGAGGCGAAACAACTGGACACTTGGTGTGGCAGAGTCGGTCACAGGCGGACTCATTGGTGGTCGCTTGACGAATGTTGCGGGATCGTCGCAGGTGTTTCGCGGCGGTGTTATCTCGTATGCAAGCGAGGTGAAGTTCGATCTTCTTCACGTTGATCGTGGTCCTGTTGTCTCGGAAAAAGCAGCACGACAAATGGCACTCGGTGTACGCACGGTTCTTGGTTGTGACGTGGGGTTGGCTGTCACGGGAGTTGCCGGACCAGAGGAACAAGATGGTCAAAAAGTGGGGACACTGTGTGTCGGTGTGGCATTGCCTGATGGATCTACTCATTCCACCACTGCGATGTTGCCCGGCGTACGAGATCAGATGCGACAGTTCAGCGTGATCACCGCTCTTGACTTCTTACGGCGACTGCTTTTGGCGCAAAACTGATATTTCTCGACGAACATCGACCTCGGTAGGCTGTGACATATTGCCCCCGTAGCTCAGTTGGATAGAGCATCGGACTTCTAATCCGCAGGTCGCATGTTCGAATCATGCCGGGGGCGCCACTGCCTTCAACCGAGGTATTCAGCCCGTTTTGCCTTACAATTGCAGGGTGAATTTCAAGAAAGATGACATCGTCATCTACCCCCAGCACGGCGCTTGCAAAGTAAAGGGCATCAAGAAGCAGGACTTCTTTGGCAAGAAAGAGGAGTACCTCATTCTTGAAACGATCATTAATGAGATGACCCTTCGGGTTCCCGTCGCCAAACTCGACGAAGTGGGCGTGCGTCCTCCTGTGTCTCCCGATGAACTTGAAGACTTGGTCGCAGTGTTGTCTAAAGCAGATCCACGCGTGCCATCGAACTGGTCGCGACGCTTCAAGAACCACCAAGAGAAACTGAAGAGCGGTGACGTCTATCAAGTTGCTGAAGTGGTGCGTAACTTGGCGGCGCGAAATCGAGATGCTTCTTTGTCAGCGGCCGAGCGAACGATGTACGAACGTGCTCGCACCAATCTCATCTCTGAGATTCAACCAGCTTTGAAGGTGACCAAGGAAGAAGCTGAAGAATTTTTGAACAAGGCATTGGAAAAAGGTGTCTTAAAGCCCGTGAAGGCGGCGAAGAAAAAAGTTGAAGCAACAAAGGCTGAGGCTGATGACGCCGAAGACTTCGGTGACGACGATTAGTCGCTAAGTACATGGCAAAAGTTGGCTTCTGCGGCCTCGGGGTCATGGGGTATCCCATGGCGGGGCATCTTGTTCGTGTTGGACACGACGTTGTCGTGTACAACCGCACGCCAGCACGCGCGTTGCAATGGGTTGCCGAGTTTGGTGCACGGGCCTTGCCAACGCCCGCAGAAGTCGCGGCTGAATCTGACGTTGTGTTTGTCTGCGTCGGAAACGATGACGATGTTCGACAAGTCATGCTTGATGAAGCCGGAATACTCAATGGCGCACACGCCGGACTTCATATTGTGGACCACACCACGACATCGGCTCAGCTCGCACGCGATATGTATCAATCATGTGCCGCATATGAGGTTGTGTACATCGATGCACCCGTCTCTGGTGGCCAGTCGGGGGCTGAAAATGGCGCTCTCTCTGTGATGTGTGGTTCAGTCGACCAACAAGGATTCGATGCAGTCGCACCGATCGTGGCTGCGTATGCACGGGCTTGCGTTCGAATGGGCGGGGTCGGATCGGGTCAACTGACAAAAATGGTTAATCAAATCTGCATTGCGGGAATCTTGCAAGGTTTAAGCGAAGGTCTGACCTTTGCTGAAAACTCGGGTCTTGATGTTCATGCAGTAGTTAACGTCATCTCGCAAGGTGCGGCGCAGAGTTGGCAACTGCAAAATCGCGGACACACGATGGCCGATGATCAATTTGATTTTGGATTCGCAGTGGAGTGGATGGTTAAGGACCTTCGATATTGCATCGAAGAAGCTCAACGTAATGGAACTGACGTGCCGATGAGCTCAATGGTGCTCGGGATGTATGAACAACTTGTGCAAGACGGAGACGGTCGACTCGATACGAGTTCACTGATTCGTTTTTTGAACCGTTGACGCAAGAACGTCCAACATCTGGTCGACTTGTTCATCTGTAATCACAAGCGGTGGACAAAATGCAATGACGCCAGGAATGGCGCGGGCGATGACGCCGTGTTGAATCATTGTGTCGCGCACGACGGTGGCATCCATGCCGTCGGGGAGCTTTCCTGCCCAGATAGCTCCTGCCCCTCGGTATCCCGTCAACGTGTTGTCGTCGGAAAGTGCACGTAACCCGTTTTTGATACGTGATCCCACGTGCTGGGCACGTTGTAGGAGATTCTCGCGCTCCATAATCTCCAAATTCTTCAATGCCGCCGCACATACGGTGGCATGACCCGAATAGGTGTATCCCGTGCGCAAAAAGAACGACGGATCGTGAACAAGTGCATTGTTTACTGACGCTCCGGTAATAACACCGCCGAGTGGTTGATACCCACTCGTGACACCTTTGGCGAAAGTGATCATGTCGGGAGTAACGCCGTAATACTGGGCGCCGAACCAGTGCCCGAGTCGTCCAAAACCAGTGATGACTTCATCGAAGATGAGGTAGGCGCCATTG
>JBEDHS010000147.1:0-4160 GCA_041173945.1 Actinomycetota bacterium | reverse complement strand
GCTGTGACATCAGTGCGTTCTTTGAAACTAACGGTCTCTTCCTTGGACACCACGTCGACGGTCTTCAGAGTTGGTTTGTTCAATGTCGCAAGTGGCTTCATTGCCGCCCTCACGATTAGAGGCTCCCCTGTTGTCATGCCACCTTCGGTGCCCCCTGAACGATGTCCGTCGCGCACGTATTTGTTGTTCACCGCATCCCAAGAAATGGGATCATGCGCTTCGCTGCCGCGCACACCAGCGACTTCAAAGCCATCACCAATCTCGACACCTTTGACCGCTTGAATGCTCATCACAGCCTGAGCCAACAATGCATCAATTTTTCGATCCCAATGAACATGGCTTCCCAATCCAATCGGGACGCCGAAGGCAATTGCCTCAACAATTCCGCCCAGCGAATCTCCGTCTTTGGCGGCTTCTTTAATCGCAGCAACCATGGATGCCTCAGAGTCGCTATCAAAACAGCGCACTTCTGAAGAATCAATGGCAGCGAGATCATTCATGGTCGGCAACGCATCGTGTCGTGCGCGCACCGGACCCATCTGGATGACATGGCTCAGAATTCCCACTCCAAGATGCGAGAGAAGTTGTTTAGCCAATGCACCAGCGGCAACGCGAGCTGCGGTTTCCCGCGCACTCGCACGCTCCAGCACATCACGAGCGTCGTTGAATGCATACTTCTGCATTCCCACCAAATCGGCATGACCAGGACGAGGCTGGGTCAACGGAGTCTGTGTCGCACCGGGTTCTGGCGACATCTCGGCATGCCATTTATCGCTGCGGAACCATTCAGAATTTTGAATCTCAATAGCCACGGGCGAACCCAAGGTTCGTCCATGACGAACACCGCCGACCAAAGTGATGACATCTTTTTCGAAACGCTGGCGCGGACCTCGTCCATACCCGAGTCGACGTCGCGCCAGTTCATCTTCAATATGCTCAGCCAAAATGGGAAGCCCCGATGGCAAACCCTCAACAATGACGGTTAAGGCTTTCCCATGCGACTCGCCAGCTGTCAGGTATCTCAACACCGTATTGACACTACTGCCGACGAGCTCGAAGTTCCCGCTCTGCGGCCTGTCGCATCAGGTCTGCACTCGGATTACAGCCAAATTGAAGGGTGCATTGACGACGTGCTTGCTGAACAAGCATCCACAAACCATCGATGACGAGAGCCCCACGTGATCTTGCCCCCGCAAGGAGCGCCGTCTCCATCGGTTGATAGACCGCATCCAACACAATGTGTCCGGAGTGAAACAATTCCAGCGACACCGGTGTCTGATCTGAATTCATTCCCACCGACGTGGTGTTCACCACGATCGTCGCAGACTCGATGTCAGAAGCTGAGCCCGCACGGATTGAGCCACCGGACTTTTCAATGGATGCGCCCATTCGAGAGATCATCTCCGTCGTTCGAGACACGGTGCGATTCACGACAATCACGTGCGCCCCGCGAAGACCGGCCGCAAGCGCGACCGACCGACCCGTTCCGCCGGCACCGAGCACCACACATGACGCACCGGCAAGTGAAGCGCCACCTTGGTCAACCAACGCCTCACAACATCCGTCGCCATCAGTGTTATGCCCCATTGTTTTACCAGCGTCAATGACGACACAATTCACCGCGTTCAAGAGACGAGCAGTGTCACTAATGTCGTCGAGGTGCTCGATAATTGCTTCTTTGAGAGGCATTGTGACCGATACACCACGAACTCCGTGCTCTACAAAATCATCAATCAGTGCACCCACCTGATCTGGGCCGCACTCAATTGCTTCGTATCTGCCATTCATTCCTTGTTCTTCAAACACGGCGCGATACATCGCAGGCGATAAAGAATGAACGACCGGAGAACCAATGACTGCGGCAAGCAATGGGGACTGCGTCACGGAAGAATTCCTGCAGCGCGTGATTTCTCCACATTGACGAGGTGTTGTTCGTATGTCGTGGCAAAGACGTGACGTCCCGACTTGTCTGCCAACACGTAATACAAGTATTGACATTCAACATTTGTTGGCAACCCAACACAGGCTTCGTCGTCTCGCGGAGGCTTGCCCGCTGGAGTCAAGGCTGCGACAATCGATGCGCGACCGGGATTTGCGATGGGAGTCGGAGGAAGACCTTTATAGCGATACACGTTGTAGGCGGTGTCGGCTTCTTTCATCTCCAACCATGACAGTGATGGATCTTGTCCGTACTTCACTGCAGCATCAATCTCAAGATTCATATCGGCAGCGAGTCGGTTGTAGATGACTTGGGCAATCTTGGCGCGATCCTCTGGAACCTTGGCTTCTCGTTCAACCATCGAAGCAACGATTAACAACTCGTAGGGTGTTAGACCCAGAGCCTTTGCACCCTCGACAAGATTTGTCTGACGCGCGACTCGCTGCATCATCTCGGCCATTGTCTTGACAACACCTGCCTCTGTACCATCTCCTGATACTTGATATGTGTCAGGGAACAAGAGTCCCTCGAGATTTGTCTGTCCCTCGGGTGAGAATTCAGAAACAACAGAGCCATCTTGAGCCGCTGCAAGAAAATCATCAATTGACATGAAGGTCAACTTTGATGCCAAGCGTTCACCCATTTGAGCAAGCGTCATTCCTTCAGGAAAAGTCACCGAAACAAATGTTTGAGCTGGAGGTGTAGAAAGAGCTTTGATGATGCGGCCAGCGTTGTCTTTCGGTCGCAATGAGTAATAGCCGGGCAATAAATCGATACCACCGCGAGTCGAGGCGTACCATCGAAAGATCGTCGCGTTCTCGATAAAGCCTTCTGACTCGAGTCGACTGGCAACACTCGTCACTGTGTCGCCTTCGTTGACAGTGAAATTCACCGCAGCACCTGGTTCACCTGATGGATTGAGTTGATTGACAATCCACCAACCCGCTGCACCCAGCAACAAAACCGAAGCCACAACAATCGTTGCGACCATCTTTAAAGGGCCCCGAAAATGATCAAATTCGGGCGGCAATGTTTCTGTCGAAGATTCAGGAACTTCGGCAGGCGAATCCCATGGATCTTCATTCCATTGTTTTCCAATGAACGGATCACCCTTCATTGCGCGGACCCTCGCTGAGACTCGAGCCACGACTGCAACATCACCGCAGCGGCCACTTTGTCCACGACACGCCGCCGTGCTTGTGCGCGCATTTTTTGTTCAATCAACACACGATCTGCTTCCACAGTCGTCAGACGTTCATCGTGAACATACACCGGCACACCTACAACCGTAGCCATCCGTTCAGCCTCACGTCTGGCAGCCTCTGCTGCGCGACCAGCGGTTCCGTCCATATTCAGCGGTAACCCAACGACGACCGCAACAGCTTCTTCTGTTTGCACAAGCCGCGCGATTTCAAGATGATCGACACGTTGTGATGATCCGCGTTGAAGAACACACAACGGAGATGCAAGAACTCCGCTTCGATCAGAGACTGCGACACCAACTCGTTTTGAACCGAGATCGATACCGAGAACGCGCACCATCTATTGGGCAGAGCCAAGAACGGCTCGCACCTTCTCCCGTGCAATCTCTAAACACTGATCAATTCCTTCAGGATTTTTCCCGCCTGCAGTTGCGACATCGCCTTTTCCTCCGCCGCCGCCACCGACTGCACGGGCAGCCTCTTTAATTAGGTCACCCGCTTGAACACCCAACGAGGCCACGGTGGCCGCAACTATCGAGACACCGCCGGTGTCATTGACACCTGCCAAGACAACAGCACGAATAGCGCTGTGCTGTCTCACCGCAAGTGCGAGATCACGCAAATCGTTTGCAGAAACACCATCGACTCGGGCAACAACTGCGCCATCGACTGCTGATTCGACCAATTCCGTCGATCGAGTTGCCGCTAAGGCTGCCCTCAACATCTTGATTTCTTCGTGAGCCTCGCGTAACTCATCGAGTTTGCGCTGGACACCAGTGACGGCATCCTCGGTGCGAGTACCCACTGCTTGGGCCACCGTCGACAAAACACTGTCGGTCTTTTGCATGTAACGAACGGTGTTCTCTCCGGTCACAGCCTCGATTCTGCGCAAGTTCGAGCCGATAGACGCCTCGGAGATGATTTTTATTGTTCCAATATCTCCCGTAGCAGACACATGAGTGCCACCGCAGAATTCCGTTGATGACCCTGCTTTCAACACACGAACGCGATCTCCATAC
>JBEDHS010000146.1:0-4611 GCA_041173945.1 Actinomycetota bacterium | reverse complement strand
AGCACTACACGTGACCAACGTGGTCGAGACGACATATCAGCCAATCTCCACCTGTGCGAATCGCACAATTGAGGCGCTGCCAATTAATTGCTTAATAGACACTTTGTCGTCCTTGGCATAGGGCTGCTCCATCAAACACACGTCTTTGTAGAACCCACCAATGCGACCTTCAACAATTTTCGCAATTGCCTGTTCGGGCTTTCCTTCGTTACGAGTAATCGTCTCGAGTGTCTCGCGCTCTTTTTGCAAGACATCAGCCGGTACATCTTCTGGTGTGAGGTACTTAGGACGTGCGAATGCGATATGCACCGCAATGTCGTGTGCCAACTCTGCAGTTGCTCCACTCATTTCGACAATGACGCCGTTCACTCCACGACCACCTTGAATGTGGGTGTATGACTCGATCACGTTTCCAGATGCCGCTTCGAATCGAATTGTTTCACCGACCTCAATTTTTTCCTTCAAGAGAATTTTCAAGTCATCGATCTGTTGATTGCGCTCGCCGACTCCTGCTTCGCCCTTGTCGAGCACCGCTTGTGCGAGAGCATCTGCTTCGGCCTTGAAACTGTCGCTTGATGCCACAAAGTCTGTTTCGCACTTCAATTTCACAATCGATGCACGAGCACCATCGACAATAAGAGCAACCACACCTTGGGCGTTATCGCGATCATCGCGCTTGGCACTTGCGGCCAAACCTTTTTCGCGCAGCCACTGCTTTGCTGCTTCGACGTCTCCGCCGTTTTCTTCAAGTGCTTTCTTGCAGTCCATCAGTCCCGCACCAGTTGACTGGCGCAGACTCTGAACATCTTTTGCTGTGTAGGACATGTGATTACTCCGCTGCGGGGGCTTCAGTGGACTTTTGGGCGGCCAAACGTGCTTCGCGCTCGGCTTGTGCTTCGGCTGCTTGACGGCGAGCCTCTGCTTGCTGTGCTTCAAAAGCTGCAAGTTCCTCTTGCGTCTTTGGTGCTTGATCCACCACTGCTGCTGCAGGATTGCGCTTCTGAGCGATAAAGCGACCTTCGGTCACTGCTTCGGCGATCACGCGTGTCAACAAGTCGTTTGCGCGAATTGCGTCATCGTTTCCAGGAATTGGATATTGCACCAAATCTGGATCGACGTTCGAGTCGACGACTGCGACAACAGGAATCTTCAACTTGTTGGCTTCGGTGACTGCGATGTGTTCTTTCATTGTGTCGAGAACAAAAATTGCATCGGGGCGACGTGTCAACTTGGACATACCCGACAAGTTCTTCTGCAACTTTTCTAGTTCGCGGCCGAGCAACAATGCTTCCTTTTTCGGCATTGCATCGAATTCTCCCGAGGCCTGCATGCGCTCGTACTCTTGCATTTTGCCAACACGCTTTGAGATGGTCTCAAAGTTGGTCAACATTCCACCCAACCAGCGCTCGTTGACGTAGTGCATTCCACACTTGTCGGCATAGTTACGAATGGGGTCTTGGGCCTGCTTTTTGGTGCCCACGAACAAGATCGTTCCGCCATTTGCCACGAGATCGCGAACAAATCCGTACGCAACCTCGACGCGCTCCATTGTTTGGTCGAGGTTGATGATGTGAATACCGTTGCGCTCTCCAAAGATGAACTGTTTCATCTTGGGGTTCCAACGGCGAGTCTGGTGCCCGAAGTGCACGCCAGCTTCCAACATTTGTCGCATAGTGACGACAGCCATGATTTTCTCCTTCTGCGGTTGTCCACACACCAGTCCGACGCCGAAGCGACCGCAGTTGGCCGATGTGCATGATTTTTCTCTGCGCCAGAGACACAGGGCCCCTGACAGCGTGAACAACACTATCGGGCAAAGCCGTTGTCCTCCACAACGACGCGCCCTGGACCTCGAAGCCGGGCATGCCCGAGGCCCAAGAAACGCAAGGGTTCGACATATGTCTCCCCAACGCGAACACCTAAATATGTAGACGACCCTGTGGTGCCAATAACAGCCCCTTGGGTGATGGTGTATCCCTCAATGATCTCGGGTCTGACGGTCGCCAACCAGCCATGTGTGACTCGAACATCTGGTGCGATGCGCAGCACGACGTATGTCAGCCCGCCCACCTCGCCGGCAAATGTGACGACACCATCGAGTAACCCCACTACGTCAGAGCCGTCCTTGGTTGCAATGGTGACTCCTCGATGCCCCGCACAAAATTGACAGGCGGGTTGTTCATAGCGCCGAGTGACCGCCCCTTCCATCGGCGCGATCACTTGGACAGAGAGCAACATCGCAATCGCTGCGCTCACAATGAAAAAACTCATGTGCGCAATGTGTGCACAAGACCTATGCGACCCCCGAGGCAGACAATCGTGACCGAAGTTGCAGAACTGCTTTGGCATGAATTTGCGAGATGCGACTTTCTGTCACCCCGAGCGCTTCACCAATTTCCGCCAAGGTCAAACCGTCTTCGTAGTACAACACCAGTACTGCCTGTTCTCTCTCGGGCAATTTCGAGATTTCGGCGCGCATTGCATCACGCAGTTCTCCTTCTTCAATTGCTGACCCCGGTTGAGTCGCTGCATTGTGTTCGGCCGGTGTTGTATCCATAGCAACGTGATCGAGTGGTCCCACCGAGCCCGCTGCAACGTCTGCCAACCATTTCTCCAGCTCCGCCACTTCAATCTGTAGTTCAGCAGCAATTTCTTCATCTGTCGGAGTTCGACCCAGTTCATGTTCGAGTGCGGTAATCGCATCTTGAATTTGTCGTGAACGTGATCGAACCGAGCGAGGCACCCAGTCGAGTGATCGCAGACCGTCCAAGATTGCCCCGCGGATGCGCGGGATCGCATAGGTTTCAAATTTCGCGCCCTGCTCGGGATCAAATCGATCAATGGCGTTCATCAGCCCGAACACTCCCGCGCTCACGAGATCGCCTGTATCAACTGTTCGTGGCAGACCAGCTGCGAGTCGACCAGCAACGAATTTCACCAACGATGCGTAGTGCACAACGAGCCATTCACGCGCCATGTGTTCTTTCGAGACATGCCATGCCTCCCATGCCGAATCAAGGGTGTAACGAAGTGGTCGTGCGTTCATGCTCGCGGATGACTCTCGCTATAGGCAACGCGAAGTCGTTCTTTGCTGACGTGGGTGTATCGCTGGGTTGTGGCGGCATCGCTGTGCCCGAGAAGTTCTTGAATGGAGCGAGTGTCGGCTCCGTTATCCATGAGATGTGTTGCAAACGAGTGTCGTAATGCATGTGGGTGGGTACCCCCGACAATTCCAGCTCGTGCGCATGCATCGTCCAACAGCCGGGCGACATCTCGGCGCGCAATAGGTTTCCCTCGTGCCGACAGGAATAACGCTTCACCAGAACCATCTCCTGCGACTTCAGAACGCAACGACATCCACTGGTGAATTGCAGCGATTGCTGGCGCACTCACAGGAACCATTCGTTCTTTTGATCCCTTACCCATGACTCGCATTGATCCATGTGTTGTGTCGACGCTTTTCATCGTCAGTGAACACACTTCGGATACACGCAGACCACTTCCATAGAGAATTTCCAAAATCGCTCGGTCACGTGCGCGACGCCACATCGGAGCATCGTCGTCTTCAGTTGTCAACAATGCCACCACGGTTGTTTCATCCAGAGGTCGAGGGAGCCTTCCTTTGGCTGCTGGTGTATGCACTCCTTGAGTCGGGTCGACCGCTGCATAACCCTTGCGAATGTTCCACACAAAAAAACGTCGCAACGCTGCGATTTTGCGTGCGATTGTTCGCGACGTTGCTCCACGATCATGAAGAAATGACAAGTAATCGCGAACGTGGTTTTTTGTCGTCTCGGAGATGGTCGTTACATCAGTGACATCCATCAACCATTCGACGAATAACTCAATGTCGCGTCGATATGCAGCCCGTGTGTTCGCCGACGATGCAGTGAGAGAGGTCTCAAATTCAACAACTCTCCACTGAGACAAGCGAGAATCGCGCACATCGCATTTCCCCTTCAACGACGGAGACGACGTTGTCACCGCGACGCATAAGTGACACGACGCTTTATGCCCCGCTCGCACTCCCAAAGCTGGGTTCACCACTGGTGGTTCGCCTTTGGGTGGTTTTGCCTGACGCACAATCCATTGGAAATAATGCGTCACGCTTGCAAGCCGGTGCTCCACCGTCTCTACCGAATAGCCCCTGGACTGCAACGAATCGATGAACTGCTGAATCAGTTCCGTTGACACCTGAGTAGGCGCGGTGACACCGTGGGCGGAGAAAAAGTCGAGCGCAGCCACGAGGTCGTCGCTTTTTGTGGCGCGAGCGATCTCGGTTCCTCGTAACGTGCGCAAATACCTGTGCACCTCAAATGCGTCGGTCCTCGCCGACGATGCAGTCCGCGCAAGTGCACTCATATCCTCAACGGTACTCTGCGAGCGCTAGTTGATGAGTGCCTCCCACCATCCGTCTGTGTGTGCAACCCAATTTTTCTCCTCAAGTCGCCCGAGCAACACAGCCACATCAATAACCGACAACGTGGTGGTCAGAGCGATTTCATCAACACTCTTTGGTGTATTTCCCAATGCGTCCAAAATGACGTGTTCTTGGGTGGTGGGACGCACACGTGTATCGCACCATCTGCCATGTCGTCGTGTGTCGAGGCC
>JBEDHS010000145.1:0-7102 GCA_041173945.1 Actinomycetota bacterium | reverse complement strand
GTAACGACTCGGGGAGACCATCGTCGAGATAACTGGCCATCTGGCCCAATTTCATCAACGCGCCTTTCATGTTGCCCAATTCAGCGGCTACTTGTTGAGCTGTTTTCATTTCGCGTTGTCGAGATAGTTCTTCTTTACGCGCGGCACTGGCGAAAACTTTGCGTGCTGATGTGCCCGCATGTGCAAGACCAATCTTTGCACCTAATCGGGCAAGTCGACCGTTGCGTCGCCAACGCGACCGCACGCGAACGGGTTGTTTCATATCGATTCTTTCGGAGAATCGCTGGCGGCAAGAGCGCGCTCGTGTACCGAGGTGCAGGCTTGTAACAACAGGGGAACAAATTCATCGGCGCGGGCAAAGACCGCGTCGTGGTTTGCATCAAGCGTGAACACGTGTGCATCGCGAATCAATTCGCCAAGTACTTGTTGACGCTGTGGAGCCACCACTTGGTCTTGTGTTGTCATAATCACAGACGTCGGCACGTCAATGTGTGGAAGCCACATGCGTGAGTCATAGCGCCCCAGTGCGGCTCCTGCTTCGAGAATTTGTCGCCATTCATGATCGGCAACTTGTTGGGTTGCCCATGGTTCCCACGTCATTGTCTTGCGCGAGAGATACAAGCGGTCACTGATATTGCGGCGTACCGATGGCGGTGCGATTCGAGCGAGCGCGCCGACTCCCGCTAGTGCAGTAAAGGCGAGACGTTCCTGTCTTGTTGACACAAAATGTCCGGCAGTTGCCGCCAATACAAGACCGCGCACACGATGTTCGTGTCGTTTCCACATCAACTGGGCAACTGTTCCTCCCATGGAATAACCAACAGGAATGAATGTCGAAATGCCGAGTTGGTCGGCAAGGCTTGCTGCGTCGTCCGCACAATCGGACAGACGAAATGGTGCCGATGAACGGATTCCGCGACCGTGGCCTCGATGGTCGAGTGCGATGACACGAAAGTGTTCTCCCAAGGCGCGATAACACATGAACCAGTTCAAGTCCGCGGTTGCTGTCCATCCGTGAAGAAGCAACACAACAGGGGCACCGGGAGGTCCTGTGATCTCGCGGTAAAACGTGGTGCCTCTCCCAGGCAGATGAATCTGTCGACCAGGGGGCAGGTCGGGAAGAAATTGTTCGCTCAGTTGTTCACCTTCACAACAGTGACCGATACTTTCGCGCCGTTTTCCAACGTGATCGAGACTGCATCGCCTTGCTTGTGTCCCAACAATGCAGACCCAATGGGGGAGACAGGGCTCATAATCTCCACTGTGTCGTTGGTGCGCTTTTCTTCGATATGTCCAATGAGGTATGTCTCTGCGTCATCGGGGCTATCGCCATCAAACAAAATGGTGACGGTGCTCAACACCGCAACTTCGTCACCAGATGGTGTCTCTGCGATTTCGGCATTTTCCAAGATGCCAATCACCAAGTTCTTACGGTCGTTGAACATTCCGTATTCGTCTTTGGCGGCGTGGTAGTCGCCATTTTCCGAGAGGTCGCCCAATTCTCGAGCGCGCCCGATTTTTTCCGCGATTTCTGGCAAGACGTTGTGCTCAAGGTCGGCAACTTCGGCTTCAAGCCGTTTGTAGGTTTCCTTTGAGAGAAGATGCTTTGCCATGAGAGAAAGGCTATCTGCGCGTTCTACGATGGTCTCCCTATGACACATCGCATCGCATTGATTGGCGGAGACGGAATCGGACCAGAAGTGACCGCTGAGGCAGTCAAAGTGGTGAAAGCCGCAGGGGTGGCAATTGACACCAAAGAATTCGATCTTGGCGGTGCGCGATATTTGCGCGATGGGGAAATCCTCTCCGACACGGTTCTCGATGAACTGCGCGGTTTTGATGCCATTTTGTTGGGCGCAGTGGGAACACCTGAAGTCCCACCTGGGGTCATCGAGCGCGGATTGTTGTTGAAGATGCGTTTTGAATTGGATCTTTACGTCAATCAACGTCCGTTTCACGGAATTGCACCAGGTCACGTCACTGAACACGACTTCATCTGTATTCGTGAAAACACCGAAGGCCCATATGTGGGAGAAGGTGGCGTGTTGCGTAAGGGAACTGCACATGAAGTCGCCACCCAAGGAAGCGTCAACACACGTATGGGCGTCGAGCGCTGCATTCGTTATGCATTCGAACTTGCCTCACAACGCGAACGAAAGCACGTCACGTTGGTGCACAAGACCAATGTGTTGACGTTCGCTGGCGATTTGTGGCAGCGCGCATTCAACGACGTCGCACGTGAATTCCCCAATGTTGCCACCGCCTATAACCATGTCGATGCCGCGTGTATCTATTTCGTTCAAGACCCGCATCGTTATGACGTGATCGTTACCGACAATCTTTTCGGCGACATCTTGACTGACCTTGGTGGTGCAGTTAGTGGAGGTATTGGGTTGGCATCATCTGCCAACTTGAACCCCTCGCGTACGGGCCCATCGATGTTTGAACCCGTCCACGGATCGGCCCCCGACATCGTCGGAACTGGCAAAGCAAATCCCACGGCTGCAATCTTGTCAGCCGCGCTAATGCTCGATTTCTTGGGCGAAAACAGTGCTGCTGAGCGAATTCGGAGCGCATGTGCCACCGCGCCAGCGGGATCGACCGTTGACATTGGAAACGCAATCGCTTCTCACGTCGCCGCCAACTAATCTTCGTCAAGCACTGCAATAAGGAGCTGTTATGCCCACATTGGTCCCCACACCGAAAATCTGGATGAATGGAACTCTCGTTGATTGGGACAAGGCACAAGTGCATGTTCTGACTCACACTTTGCATTACGGAACAGGCGTCTTTGAAGGAATCCGCGCCTACGAATCCGCCGATGGTCCAGCAGTGTTTCGTCTGACAGAACACATCGAGAGACTTTTCCGCAGCGCAAAGATTTTGGGAATGGAAATTCCATACACCGTGGAAGAAATTGTTCAAGCAACCAAAGACACCGTTCGTTCCACCGGATTGCCAGGCTGCTACATCCGACCTATCGCTTACTACGGATACGGAGAAATGGGCTTGAACACGTTGCCATGTTCAGTCGACGTAGCGATTGCGTGCTGGCCATGGGGCGCCTACCTCGGCGATGAAGCGTTAACCAAAGGCGTGCGAATGAAGATCTCGTCGTGGAAGAGACTTGATCACAACATGTTGCCTCCCGCTGCAAAGACGGTGGCGAACTATGCGAACTCGTCACTTGCAAAAGTCGAAGCGCTACGTGCCGGTTACGACGAAGCAATCTTGTTGAACAATGAAGGTTTGGTCAGCGAGTGCACGGGCGAGAACTTGTTTGTCGTGCGCAACGGAAAGGTCATCACGCCACCGTTGTCCGCTGGTGCTCTTGAAGGCATTACTCAAGCAAGCGTGATCACGATTTTGGAAGACATGGGATACACGGTGGAGAAGGGCAACATCGCTCGCTCCGATTTGTACATCGCCGAAGAAATCTTCTGCGTGGGAACCGCAGCAGAAGTCAGCGCTATCAATTCAGTTGACGACCGCGACGTTCCATGCCCCGGCCCCATCACCTTGAAGGTGGCCGACACTTACGGAAAAGCGGTGCGTGGGCAAATCCCGCAATACAAGCCCTGGTGCGAATTGGCCTGAGAGGCGCCATTTCCTTAAAAATCAAGGAAGTGTGACCAGAAAAGTCACTGCCGTTGACAACGGTGAAAATTTTTCTCTGTCCACAGCGTAAACCCAACGGGGTCGGTGGATGGTGGGTTATCCACAGAATTTCTCACAGGGGTTGACGTTGCCTGTGGGTGGGGCAATACTGAAGGCATGCAGACCGCACAGATGCCGAATTTCATGCTCGCATCGCGTGTTGGCGCAATCATTATTCTCTAGCGCACGCCGGCCTCCGACGTGCGCGTTTCCGCCGCCGAAGGGCGGCTTTTTCTATGCCCTTTTCACGCCAAGCACATTTTTTACCGACAGAATTAAAGACCTCAGACGGAGAGATTCAGATGACACAGACACCGACACACACAGAAATGGTGGAAGCTTTCGACACGACCCTGCGCGATGGAATGCAGGTGGAGGGTGTGTCGGCGACCGTTGAAGACAAACTGCGTATCGCAGAACAACTTGACTATCTCGGTGTTCACTTCATCGAAGGTGGTTGGCCAGGTGCGAACCCGAAAGATATTGAATTTTTCGCACGCGCAGCCAAAGAACTCACCCTAAAGCACTCGACACTTGTGGCGTTCGGTTCGACTCGTCGCCCTACCGGCAAAGTCGATGACGACGTGACATTGCGGAACTTGTTGGATGCCAACACCAGTGCTGTGTGCATTGTTGCTAAATCATGGGATTATCACGTGACCAATGCATTGCAGACCACTCTCGAAGAAGGTGTTGCAATGGTCGGTGATTCTGTCGATTTTTTGAATACCAATGGTCGGCGAGTACTCGTCGACTTGGAGCACTTCTTCGACGGCTACAAAAACAATCCCGAATTTGCGATGCGTGTGATTGAAGCCGCGGTGATGAAGGGCGCAACACATTTGGTGTTGTGTGACACGAACGGTGGTTCATTGCCACACGAGGTCGCAGACATCGTTGGACGAGTGAAGTCCTTTGTCGGAAACGACGCAACGTTGGGAATTCATTGTCATGACGACACAGGGTGTGCAGTCGCGAACTCGATGGCTGCTGTGCTCGCCGGTGTTCGCCATGTTCAAGGCACGTTGAATGGATTGGGCGAGCGCACAGGAAACACCAATCTCACAACAGTCATCCCGAACCTGCAATTAAAGATGGGTTTCCAGTGTCTTCCAGAGGGCAACTTGGATCGATTGACCGCTGTCAGCAATCACGTTGCCGAAGTGTTGAACCGTCCATTGAACCCACAGGCGCCCTATGTCGGTGCATCTGCATTCGCACACAAAGCTGGGCTGCATGTCTCGGCTATCGCGCGTGCGAAAGATGCCTACGAACATGTCTCGCCAGAATTGGTGGGCAACGGCACACGATTCGTCGTGTCAGAGATGGCTGGCCGTGCAACTATTCAAATGAAAGCTGACGAATTGAAGCTTGAGATGGATGGCGCTGCCGTCAATCAAGTCATTGATGATTTGAAGCGACTCGAGCACGAGGGGTATCACTTCGAAGCAGCCGATGCGTCGTTGGAATTGTTGATGCGTCGCGCATCTGGTTGGCGACAAGATGCTTTCCGAGTTGAGTCAATGCGAGTCATCACCGACGAAGCCGCAGACGGTCGATTCACCACCGAGGCCACAGTCAAGGTGTGGGTGGGCGATGATCGCTATGTACACACTGCCGAGGGAAATGGTCCAGTGAATGCAATCGACGCCGCATTGCGCGCAGCTTTGTTGCCTCGCTATCCGCAGTTATCAAAAGTGCACCTCACGGACTACAAAGTGCGCATCCTCGATGGTGGAAGTGCGACGGGCGCAGTCACTCGCGTTCTCATCGATGCAACGAACGGTGATCGTTCATGGACCACAATTGGCGTGTCGGCAAACATCATCGAAGCGTCCTGGCAAGCATTGGAAGAGTCGCTCATTTACGGACTTCTTCACGCCTAGAGACCCCTCAGACGACTCTCGCATTGTTGCGAGTCAGCGTCTTCGTTGTTGTCGTTAAACGGGCGTAGAGTTTGGGGTATATGGCCGCACCTCGTTATGCCCCCGTCTCTCCTGTTGAACCGGTTCGTTATTACGAATCGCCAGATTTTGTGCCCGATCAATGGCAACCTGGCCGCCCGGGCGAAATTGAAGGTCGACAACCAGTCGGAGAGCGCCTCGGTTATCAAGGACCCGACCAGGGCTACATCATCACATTGGCCAATCGGGCGCGCGGTCGCGTCAAAGCAACTGCGTCTGAATCACTCGACGACGTCTTGCAAGGATGTTCGCTGATCGCACTACGTCGTGCATCGTTGTATGGACGTGCACCGGTGATCCACGATCTCAATCTCGCGCTCACGTTGTGGGGGTTCTTGTCTGATTCTCCGCCGCCAGATTTGGTGTCGGTGCGCAAGGAATTGTTTCTGGGTGTGGGACATGTGCATCACTACAAAGAAGGACGTGAGTTAGCAGACATGGTTCCTGAATCGACCTTGAAGATGACACCCGAACAAGTGGCGTCACGTTTTGTGTCTGAATGGCGCGTATTGACGGGGTACACGAAATGACCGTCTATTCAGCTCCACTTGGAGACATTCGATTTGTGCTCGAGAATTTTTGTGACTTGCAATCGATTATGTCGATGCCGCAGTTCGCTGATGTCGACGCGACGACAGTGCCCGATTTGTTACACGAAGCTGCGCGTTTTTTCGAAGAGCGCTTCGCGCCGTTGAACACCGTTGGTGATGTTGTTGGGTCTCATCGCAATGAAGACGGCACCGTAACAACTCCGCCCGGATTCAAAGAAGCGTACGCCGCATATGTTGAAGCAGGTTGGGGAGCGGTGGGCTTTGATCCTGGTTTTGGTGGCGGTGGATTCCCGTGGCTTGTCAATATCGCATTGCAAGAAATGATGAACTCAGCGAACATGGCGCTCACCATGGCGCCGCTTTTGACCCAAGGCGCAATCGATGCGATTTTGCATCACGGTGACGAGATTCAAAAGATGACGTATTTGCCCAAGATGATCTCGGGTCAATGGACCGGGACCATGAACTTGACAGAGCCAGATGCCGGCAGTGACGTGGGTGCGGTCCGCACCAAAGCCGTCAAGCAAGCAGATGGTACGTATCTCATCAGCGGAACAAAGATTTACATCACCTTTGGCGAACACGACATGGCCGAAAACATTGTCCATTTGGTGTTGGCACGTACACCTGATGCGCCAGCAGGAACCAAGGGAATTTCCTGTTTCATCGTTCCGAAATTTCTTCTCGACGACAACGGAAACCCGGGGCAACGAAACGACATCTCGTGTGTGAGTATCGAACATAAGACGGGTATCAAGGCAAGCCCGACATGCGTGTTGTCATTTGGTGACAATGGTGGTGCAGTCGGGTATCTCATCGGCGAAGAAAATCGCGGTATGGCCTACATGTTCACGATGATGAACCAGGCTCGACTGGGAGTCGGCTTGGAAGGCTTGTCACTCATCGAGCGTGCGTATCAGCAGTCGTTGG
>JBEDHS010000144.1:0-9421 GCA_041173945.1 Actinomycetota bacterium | reverse complement strand
ATGGTGAACGGCCCACCATCGAGGTCGGTGAGATTAAAACGTATGCAGATCAAGGCGGCCACACACATCGCTCCGATCTTGCAACGGCACGTGCACAAATGGGTCTGTATGTGCATGCGCTCGAAGTCACGCTCGAGGGGCTGGGTCTGGCAGATCACATCGATGTTGCACACACCGGATTTCTTGTTCTCACATATCCCGGATCAAATCAGCCCAGTGTTCGCAGTGGCGAGGATCTGCGATTTCAACGCGAACGGGCGCGCCGTGGTTTTGACATCATGGAGACGTCAGCACAGGAATTGAATGGCGAGTACGGCTCTGGCGATGACGATGATCCAGATTCACTCCTTGAACTTGTCTCGAATGCACGAATCTCGTTTAACGATTCATGTCTCTCTTTTTGCGAACGGGCAGAGATCTGTTTTCAAAAATCATTGGAAAATGGTGACGGCGTTGTTCTCGGAAATGACGTTCAACGATTCTTGAATGGAATCAGTCTGCATCGTTGCGATGAATTGATGAGTGGTGCACAACCAGAATCCGATGCGGAACGAGATCTTCTCCTTCGCCTCTCTCACCAGTTGCCGGTTCTGCCGTGACACAATCGCTGGAAACGATTCGTCGTCTGCAGGCATGGCATGCAGGAAAAGCACTCCCGCGCGGAGAAGTGCTCAATGTTCACATTGCCGACGACGAAGATGTGTTTATCGTTGCGTTCTTGCGCATGGGAGGAGAATCTCGCCCGTGGGGCGTCGCGTACGGAACACTCGCTGACGGACCAACAGTTCTGTCTGTTCCAGAAGGTCGTAATCGCAGTCTTATTGGCGACATGATCTCAGAATTTGCGCCCGCGCTTTTGGAATTCTTCAGACATCCTGAGTACTCAGACGATGGGCCCGGCGCATCTATGTCGCTGCCACTGCGTCAACTGTGGATGCCAGGTCAGACTCATATCGAGATGTTGCACTATCTCGCTGCTGCATATGCGCGCACGCGTTGGGAAAGAGACGATGTCGACACTCTTCGCGCATTGGGGAATTTGGCCAACTGTTTGTTTATTGAATCGCAACGACCCGGACAGCAATCAGTGATGTCTGCAACCGATGCATTACGGCGTTCATTTGTGTTTCCCACCGCACCCGTGCGACAAGGTCACCTCGGCCATTTGTTGGCATGGCTCACCGGTGGCAACACACGAAATAGCCGACTTGAGGCTGCACGAGATGCTGAAGCGACGTCGGTGGCAACGGTTGTACAACCCGACATCGAACGAATGACGCTGCAACCTCATGTCTCACGATGGAACACTGCCATTGCGGAAGACAATTCAGGTGAGGCACAAAAAGAACGCGCAGAGATTCATCGTGTATTGGAAAAAGAGCTGCTTGTGCGATGGAATCTCACCAAAGAAGCCCTTTCCGTTCTTGAAAAAGATTCTCGTTTACCCAATATGGGGCTCGCATCTCTCTGTGAAGATTCGAAACGAATCTTCTACGACGCATGGGGCGACCCTGTCAAGAATGAAGCCGCCGGCGCCAATGTTTTCTGGCCCAACGTATTCACCGATTATTCATCACGTAGTGCTGGATACGCATACCAAATGCGGATCTATAACGATCAGAAAGCACGCTCGGCTTTAGTCCACGGAGATCGAGAACTGCAACAAGAAGAACTCGCCAAAGGGCGCGGCCTCATCTGCACAATCGACACAGTCGATTCGGTTGACCCTCATTGGGTGGCGACGTGGACATATCCCGAGATGCCCACATGCAAACCAGGAGATGGTCTCGTCATTGCTGGTGCGGCTGCATGCCAGTTAGAAGTCCTCGATATTGATGAAGAGAACCACACAGTGGAACTACGCCCACAATGGAAGCGCGACAAAAAAGACTTGGGGTCACTTGGGCGAGCTCCTACTCATACTCAATGGATTGGCAAGCAACTCGTTCTCCTCGAATCTGCACCTTCATTCATTGGGAAAACAAAAGCCGACAAGGCACGGCGACGAAACGAAAACGGCAACGACATTGCCGACTTGGTTGTCATGCGACCACGTCGACATGGCGCTCTCGATGACGATGGCGTAGTGGTGTTATCGGGAGATGAACAATGACGCAGTTGCCCATTTATGAACAATTGCGAACTTTTGTCCGCGGCGACGGACGGATGTGCGTGGTGAAAGCACCGCCAGGGTCGGGAAAATCTTTCAACTTGTTGGAATCCTTGGAAGCTGCGATAAACGACAAACTTCGCATTGCAATTGCTGCGCAAACAAACAACCAAGTCGATGATTTGTGCGGACGATTTTGTGAGCGCTTCCCCGATGACACTCTCATTCGTTTCTCCAGTAGTTCGTATGAAAAACCAACATCGATGTCAGACAATGTGGTGGTCATCCGCAAAGCTGCCGACCTTCCTGTGGAGCCCTCAATTGTGATCAGCACAGTTGCAAAACTATGCGTGACCGACATGAAGGAACCCTTCGACGTGCTGTTTATTGACGAAGCATGGCAGATGACCTGGGCCGATTTTCTTGCATTGCGGGACATCTCTGATCGCTACATCATGATTGGCGATCCGGGGCAGATTCCCCCAACGGTAACGATCGAAGTGGACAGATGGGAAGTATCACCCGTGGCCCCTCATCTGCCGGCACCCGACATCGTGATTGAGAATCCCGATCTACGCGCTATCGCCACCGTGTTAGAGATGGACACGTGTCGACGACTGCCTGCTGACTCGGTTCAACTCGTCAACAATTTTTACGACTTTTTCTTCGGCTCCTTTGCAGAGCCGGGTGAACGTTTTCTACGACCTACTCTTCCCACTTCTCCCGATAATCGCATCGACGAAGCACTGGGCAAGCTTGAAGAAAGTTCCACCATCATCTACACCCACCCGACGGGTGATAACGGCGTCCCACTAGAGACCGACACTGAAATTGCTGCCGTGGTAGCCGACATTGTTCAACGCATCTTGGATCTGGCGTGTGAAGTGTCGACAAACTCCGAGGAGAAAGAAACGCCTCGACGAGTGACGCCATCAGATATCGGCATTGTGGCGACGCATAATTTGATGAATGCCGCAATCGAACATGCTCTTCCCTCTGAACTTCTTGGAACTGGTGGCATTCGAGTGACCACACCCGAGCGATGGCAAGGTCTAGAACGAGCGGTGATGATTGCGGTGCATCCGCTCTCGAGTGTGCAGATACCGAGCGCATTCGATCTGGAGACAGGCCGGTTGTGTGTGATGGCATCTCGACATCAGGCTGCCTGTATTTTCGTGACGCGCGATCACGTGGGAAACACGTTGAACACGCATCTCCCGCCAGCTGATCAAGCCCTTGGTCGAAATGACATAGTCGGCAAAGGCCATGCTCAACACATCGCATTTTGGAACTACCACGAAAGAAGAAACCTCATTGTCTGATCTCACATTGCTCCCCAGCGACACAGCCACATCACGATTCGCTGTCGGGTGTGCTCATCGAGAAGTGAATTTTCGCAATCCCGAATTTGCTGATCTGCCACGACGTGCGCCTGATGACCAACAACAAATGCGACTCGATGAAGGTAATGCCTACGAGGAGACAATTTTTGAAGAGCTGTGTCGACTGCATAAGGTTGTCAATAATCGAGATTTTGATGATCCGGTCGAATCCACACGACGAGCGATGGAACGTGGCGACCTCATTGTTGTGGGTGCTGAATTACCCACCATTAACCATCGTGCGGGACGACCAGACGTTTTATTCCGTCACGGACAAGAACCAATGCCAAACGGCAAGTGGGCGTATCTTCCTGTTGACGTCAAAAATTCCCAGCCCTTTGAAGGAACACGCAAAGCACGTCAATGGCCAATCTCCACTATCGAATCACCGTGGTTAGAAAGTGCCGAACTGTGCGACATTGGCGAGGGAAAGCCCAAAGACAACCACAGTCTGCAGTTGGCGCATTACTGGTTGATGCTGACCGATTTGGGACACGCACCTGCAATCGAACCGATTGGGGCAATTATCGATGTCAATCAACGTGTTGTGTGGCGGCTTCTCGATGACGGGAAGAATTCGCCTCTCTCACAATGTCTAACTGAATGGGATGCCCGTTGGGCAGCAATTGTCGCCATGCGCAATGGCGAAAAGCCCCTCACGCGTCCGGTGTATCGCGACGAATGCAAGAGTTGTCCATGGCACGATGTCTGTGAAGACGCATTGATTGAAGAACAACACGTATCACTGGTGGAAGGTGTCGGCGTGGTTGCAGTGCGCGCACTTGCCGAATTTGGTATCGAAACTATTCCTCAACTGGCTGCCCTCGATCACCGCTTAATTGGAACGACCGACGTGCCCAGTTATGCGGCACTGTCGAAGAACATCGATTCAGCACGCGTCTATCTGCATGGCGGTTCGTACCCATTCACCCGTCGAGGTCGCCCCACACCCCATGTTGTTCGTGCCGATGTTGAAGTTGATTTCGATGTTGAAAACGATGACGTGTTGTATCTATTGGGTAACTACGTGACCCGGCGTCAGCCAGACGGAACATACGACGAAGGTGAATACATCTCGTTTCATTATTTCGACCGCACACTCCCCGATGAAGAAGGCCGTCAACTTGCAGCGTTTTGGTCTTGGCTGCACAACTTGGTCGATGAAACACACGCTGCAGGAAAAACAATTGCGGTGTATTGCTACTCCGGTGGTTTCGCCGAGATTCCTCGCATGAAAGAGGCCAGTGAACGTAATAGTCACGTTCCCGGTGTGCCAACACCTCAACAAATCGGAGATCTCGCCACCCAGCCGTGGTGGGTGGATCTTCACACTTTGGTCAAAGAGATGCATTGGCCCACGCGTCGGATGGGGCTCAAAGATGTCGCCAAATTGGCTGGGTTTTCGTGGGATGCAGCCGACGCTGGAGGGGGAAATTCCATCGTCTGGTATCGCACAGCGTGTAACCCCTTGGACCCCGATGCCCAAGATTTGCAACAGAAACTTCTGCAATACAACAAGGACGACGTACAGGCCACTCTTCACTTACGACAATGGCTCACCGAGGGAATTCAGGGCCATAAGTGGTCAATTGAACCAGTTGAATCGTTGTCATTTGGCTGACACACCTCTGTCGGGGACGCATCGGTCGACTTCGCGCGTAACCTTGTTGTTATGAGTCAGGCCCCACAAACGTTGCCCGCGGCGAACGACCCGTGTTGGTGTGGAAGTGGGCGCAAGTACAAGCGCTGTCACAAAGGCACCGAAGGTCGCATTCAACCTGGTGTTGTGAGTCCAATGCGCTACGTGCCCGACACAATTGTCAAACCACCGTATGCAGACACCGGAATTGTTCCGCGCACCAACGAGAGCCGCATCAAAGAACCTGATGTGATTGAACGCATGCGAGTCGCCGGCAAGGCGGCTGCGGAAATTCTGCGCCGCGCGGGAGAAATGGTTCGACCAGGAATTACCACTGACGAAATTGACATCTTCGTGCACGATTTGTGCATTGAGATGGGTGGGTATCCAAGTCCATTGAACTATCACGGCTTTCCGAAGAGCGTGTGCACCAGCGTGAATGAAGTGATTTGTCATGGAATTCCCGACTCGCGTGTTCTTGAAGATGGTGACATCATCAATCTGGATGTCACGATTTACCTGAATGGTGTGCATGGCGACACCAACGCCACTTTTGCTGTCGGCGAAATTTCTCAACAAGACAAAGATCTGATCGCTGTCACCGAAGAGTGCATGTGGCATGGCATTGAAGTGGTGAAGCCAGGCGTTGCCATTAATGAGATTGGCCGTGCAATTGAAGTGCACGCGAAAAAACACAAATACGGAGTTGTACGAGCATTTATTGGACATGGAATCGGTGAGAACTTCCACACCGATATCCAAGTTCTCCACTATTACGACCCGCGCAACACAATGATTCTTCGTGAGGGAATGACATTCACCATTGAGCCGATGATCACTGCAAGCGGCGAATTCCGCCACAAGATGTGGGATGACGATTGGACTGCTGTGACCTCAGATGGCAGCAGAACAGCCCAATTTGAGCACACAATGGTTGTGACGTCCGACGGTGTTGAAGTGCTCACTGCTGGCCCTGGTGCGGTATCACCTGCTGCACCTTGGAATCGATAGACGTTTACACCTAGCGTTGCATCCGTGATTGACGCAGCAAACTCAGATCGTTATCTCGCATTCGATCGCGAAGCATGGGCAGATCTTCGTGCTGCGACCCCACTCACCATTCGCGAACCCGATTTGGAAGCGCTTCGAGGAATCAACGAAAAGATTGATCTTGACGAAGTGGCGGCTATCTATCTTCCGTTGACGCGTTTGTTGAATCTGTATGTCAGTGCCACACAGAATCTGCACAAAGTCTCTGCCACCTTCTTAGGCGCAATGGCCCCAAAGGTCCCCTATGTCATCGGTATCGCCGGAAGTGTGGCCGTTGGCAAAAGCACCTTCGCCCGCATCTTGCAGGCACTGCTTGCACGTTGGCCAGATCACCCCCGAGTGGACCTGATTACTACTGATGGATTTTTGTTCCCCAACAATGTTCTTCACGATCGCGGAATTATGAACCGCAAGGGGTTCCCCGAGAGCTACGACACAAAATCCCTGTTGCAGTTTCTCCGCGATTTGAAAAGTGGAGCAGAGGAAGTTCGTGCTCCGGTGTACAGCCATGTGGTGTACGACATCATCGACGGGGATTCGATCTCGATTCATCAACCAGACATTTTGATTCTTGAAGGTCTCAATGTGTTGCAGGTGGGATCAGAATCTAATGAATTCGTGTCGGATTATTTCGACTTCTCCATCTACATCGATGCAGACGTACAAGACATTGAGACCTGGTACATCGAGCGCTTTCAAGCACTACGCGAAACAGTCTTTCGCGACCCGAATAGCTTCTTCCAGAACTATGCACACCTGACAGACGCTGAGGCGGTGGACACCGCACGCACTATCTGGCAAGAAATCAACGGGAAAAATCTCGTTGAAAATATTGAGCCGACAAAATCTCGCGCGTCTTTATTGGTATACAAGGGTCACGATCATCGTGTGACCAATGTGCACCTTCGTCGTTTGTAACTGTTATTCGACTTCGGCAATTGGTTCAACAGCTTCAGGGGCACGTAGCGCCCGAGGCACCTGCTCGATTGACTTCATCGATTTCTCTGGTGCATTTTCTTGCACCACACCCAAATCTTTCAGACGTCGCATGGTGACCATGAGGCGTGTCTCAACTGAACCCACCAGACCGTTGTACGCAGTGGTGGCAGTACCCAGGGCGTTTCCCATCTTGATGATGTCATCGAGCACTTTGGACATTCGCTCGTAGAGATCTTGTCCTTCTTTGGCCACCATCTCGGCATGTTCATTCAATTTGCGAGATTGCCACCCTTTGGCCACTGTGAGCAACAAGGCCAACAAGTTGACAGGAGACGCAATGAGAACCCGTGCTTTCATTGCATCATCGAGCAACAACGTGTCAGCTTTCATTGCATCGGCAACGAAGCCTTCACCGGGGATGAACATCACCACGAAATCTGGTGTGTCGTGGCCGAACTGATCCCAATATTTCTTTTCTGCCAATGTCTTGACGTGGCTTCGTAAATCTTTAGCGTGATTCTTTAGTTCTGCCTCTTTCACCGACACTTCGACCGCGTCTTGCATTTTCAGATACGAGTTCAAAGGAGCTTTCGAATCGACCGCAATACGGCCGCCTGTGGGCAGATTGATGACGACGTCGGGCCGCTGCAACCGATCGTTTTCTGAACCAGTGAACTGTTCGGTGAAATCGCAGTAGTTTTCCATTCCCGCCAGACGCACAACATTGCGTAGTTGGTTTTCTCCCCACGAGCCACGCGCAGTCGGCGATTTCAACGCTTCACGGAGTGAAGTGGTGGATGTATGCAATTCGGTGAGTTGTGTGCGTAACGCTTCGACAGCAGTCTTTTCCTCGGTGTAGTTGGTGTGCAGATTTCCCACCGTTTGGGTGAGTTGATTGAGGCGCTCTTCCAGTGGTTGCAGCAAGAGTCGAGCTTGCTGATCGAGCGCTGCTTTTTGAGCATCGAGAGTTTGGGTTGCTTGTTGATTTGCTTGTTCGGCATTTTTTGCCAACGCTTGTTGAGCGGTTGCCAGCATTTGCGTCTCGACTGCACCTTTTACACCGGTGCTAATCGCATTGACATCGATGGCTGCCTTCACCGCTTCGACGATGGGGGCGATATCGACTGGTGGTGCAATAACTGTGGGGGCGACAGGTGTCGATACGGTGCGAGAGGACATGCGATTGCCCACAAAGAGCAATGCTCCGATAAGAACGACCAACAGGACAATGATGACGATTTCCACCCTGTCATATTGCCAGAGGGGTGTGCCCCCTCGATGCGTTCTTACCCTCTCTAACGATGGAGGGCGTTTAAGTAGTTGTACACCGTGATTCGAGAGACACCCATCGCATCGGCCACATCTTCAACAGCACGACGAAGAATGAACGCACCTCGTTGATCCAGCAACTTCACAGCCAATTGTTTGTCTGTGCGCGATAGTTCTTCTAATGGTGCGCCTAGATCTATTTCGACTTGACGAATCAGACGATCGAGTGCTCCATAGAGTTGCGGTAAACGGACAGCTGCAATCAATTCGCCTTCCCATTCGAGAGCGATGTCGCTAATGCGGGCATCGTCGACGGAGACAAGTTGTGCTCCCACCGCATCGAGAATCGGTTGAATAGAACGCACCACCGGATGATTGCCCAGGGGATGATTGTCGAGATCCACTACGACATCTCCTCGAGATCAATCGTGACATGTGTGGCTCCATGGGAATAGGCCGTTGTCACAAGAACCGATAATGCTTCACCCACCGATGCAGATTCCACTTCGAACGATGATCCGAATACACCGATATCGACCGTGATGCCAAGTCTTTCGAGCGCCTCTGCAGCCAATGTGACGCGGGCAGGAATATCGCCTTCAACGAATGGCTCAATGGTGTATTCGACCCTAATCACGCGATAAAGCCTAAAGCCTCTGATGCGTGGTTATGACAGTCCGAGTCGCGGTAGCACCAAAGCAACGCTGTCGGGCAGAAAATGTTTGGCGCCTAGCCACACGTGAATTTCCTCCGGTGGAGACCAATGTGCTTCGGTGATTTCTCCATCAGCAAAATGGAATGGCCCGTCGGTGCGACACACAAAACATCCAGCAACAAGACGCACCTCATTGTCGACATAGACACTGGTACCCAAAAATTCAAGTGGTACCCCGTCAACACCGAGTTCTTCACGAAGTTCTCTGTATGCGCCGCTCTCCCACGTTTCGCCTGCTGCGACAACACCTCCCACACACACGTCCCAACTGCCTGGCCACACATCTTTGGTTTCGGCACGCTTGTGTACCAAAAGTT
>JBEDHS010000143.1:0-6215 GCA_041173945.1 Actinomycetota bacterium | reverse complement strand
TCAGTTCGGTGAGAACCGGTTTTCGATTCTGCATTGGCGTACAGCGCAAGGAAATACCACGAGTTCCACAATGGCAATAACACTTGTCGCACAGTGTCACGCATGCCCACTTCCGTGACCGAAAAATCTCCTCCTCTCAAAATGGGAGAAGACAATAAATACCACCGCATCGCATCTGCGCCATGCGAATCAAAAACTTCCATTGGGTCTGGATAGTTACGGAGACTTTTCGACATTTTGGTGCCGTCGTCACCCAACACAATTCCGTGACTGACACAGGACGAAAACGAAGGCCGATCAAACAAAGCCGTTGCCAGTACGTGCAACGTGTAGAACCATCCACGTGTTTGACCGATGTATTCGACAATGAAATCACCGGGGTAATGATTTTCGAACCACTCACGATTTTCAAACGGATAGTGAACCTGAGCAAAAGGCATCGAGCCGCTTTCAAACCAGCAATCCAGTACTTCTGGCACTCGGCGCATCATGGACTTGCCACTCGGGTCATCGGGATTGGGTCGAACAAGATTGTCAATCTCTGGTCGATGAAGGTCGTGCACTTCAACGCCGAAATCTTTTTCTAGTTGTTCGATTGATCCATAGACATCAATGCGCGGATACTCGGGGTTGTCGCTCTTCCACACGGGAATAGGTGATCCCCAAAAACGATTACGACTAATCGACCAGTCGCGAGCGTTGGCGAGCCATTTGCCAAAGGTTCCGTCTTGAATGTGTTCGGGAACCCAAGTGATCTGTTGGTTCAGCTCGACCATTCGATCCTTGATATCTGTCACCTTGACGAACCACGATGAGATTGCTCGATACACCAATGGCTCTGCGCATCGCCAACAATGCGGATACGAGTGGTTGTAGGTGTCGTGGCGGAGCACCACACCCATCTCTTTCAAAGAGCGAATGACGTCAGGGTTCGCCTCGAACACATGACGACCCGCCCACGGTGTGACCTCTTGGGTGTATTGACCGTGTTCATCCATTGGACACACAGTGGGTATACCCGCTGCATTGCATTCATTTTGGTCGTCTTCACCGAAACCTGGAGCCATGTGAACGACGCCGGTTCCGTCTTCGGTTGTCACAAACTCTGCAGCCAGGACGCGAAAAGCATTTTCGGTCTGAGCAAAGAATGGAAACAATGGCTCATATCGACGACCTGCCAGTTCGCTACCTTTCACGGTGCGCAACAGTTCGGCCCCTTCCAATTCTTTTTCATACGCACTCAGACGCGCCTCAGCCAAAATGTAGGTGTGACCATCTGGATGAGAAATCACCGCGTAGTCGACATCTGGACCAACTGCCAATGCCAAGTTTGACGGCAACGTCCACGGTGTCGTTGTCCACGCCAGAATTCGTTCACCCGTCTCAAGTGTGAAACCAACAGTCAGAGCGGGATCTTGCCTATCTCTATAGACATCATCCATGCGGGTCTCTGTGTTACTGAGAGGAGTTTCGCAGCGCCAACAGTACGCAAGTACACGGAAGCCTTCGTAAATAAGACCCTTGTCCCACAAGGTACGAAACGCCCACATGACGCTCTCCATATAAGAGGTGTCAAGCGTTTTGTAGTCATTGGAAAAATCAACCCATCGTGCCTGGCGCGTGACGTATCGGTGCCATTCATCGGTGTAGCGCAAAACACTGGTGCGACATGCGTTATTGAATTTTTCAATTCCAAACGCAGCAATCGCCGGATGCCCCGCAATTCCTAATTCCTTTTCTGCTTCAACTTCGGCTGGTAGTCCGTGGCAATCCCAACCGAATCGACGCTCCACGCGCTTGCCGCGCATGGTCTGGTAGCGAGGCACCGCATCCTTGACAAAACCAGTGAGTAGGTGTCCGTAGTGAGGAAGTCCATTGGCAAAAGGTGGACCGTCATAGAAGATGAATTCGTTCTCTCCGTTCACGCCTGCATCGCGAGCGGCCACGCTTTTCTCAAACGTTTTGTCCTGATCCCAACGCTGAAGAACCCGTTGTTCGATGCTGGGAAATGAAGGCTGCGAATCAACGTTCGGATAAGTCACGCCTCAAGGCTAGGGCGAGACTCACCGTGGTCAACGAATTACACCATTCCCACTTCGAATGACACGCCCCGCACCACGGAGGAGAGTTACACCAGGATGGGAACGATGATGAAGTTCAGAACCAACAACACGACCAACGGTGCGAGATCCAACCCACCCATCGGAGGAAGTACTCGGCGAACCGGTGCAAAAACTGGTTCGGTCAATCGATACAAGATGTCAACAATCGGAGCAAAAGGACTCGAGGGTGAAATCGGAAAAAAAGACGAGATGGCTCGCGCAATAATCACAAACGAATACAACTGAATGAGGGCAAGAAGCAGATTCATGATTCCCTAAAAACGAGATTGATCAAAACTGACAGCAGGCTTCAGCAGATACACACCGGTGCCTACTTTTTCCATCGTTCCGCCGAGTGCATAACACAAACCACTTGTGAAATCGATGACGCGTCGCGACATTTCACGATCTGCACCTTCAAGGTTGACAATCACAGGAATACCCGCTTTGAAATTGTCAGCAACTTCTTGTGCTTGATTGAAATCACGTGGTCGCACTGTCACTGTGTCGCCAGGAGATGGCACCGTGCGCACCGTTGGCGCTGGACGAGGAGAACCCACAGGTCGCACTTGCAAGCCTGAATCATCGGGACGTCGACTTGCACCTGTGTCATCAATGGGCATCGGTCGCGACGCGGGACGTGAAATCTCTGACGAATACTCAGGCTCGTATCCACGTCGCGCTATCGGCTCGGTGGGAGGACGTTGTCCACGTGATGGACGTTCATATTCCATCGACATGTCATAGTCGTCATAGCCCTCGTCTGCACTGAGACCTAGATAATCCATTGCACGGCGGAGAAACGACATATCCAAAGGATAATCCACAACCCCACCAAAGTGTGGGAGCACCGTCATTAGGGAGTTTTTCGCAACGCGCCACGTGGACCAAACAATGCGCTTCCGATCCGCAGCATCGTCGAGCCACAATCAAGTGCCTCTCGATAGTCCTCTGACATGCCCATTGAACAGATCGACACGCCCAGAGAGTCGGCTATCTGGCGCAATTGACGAAATGCCGACAATCGGCTGGCATGGTCACCAGCGGTGGGTCCAATCGTCATCACCCCTTGAACCACAAGACCCGCACGTAAAGCGTGAGAATGGAGCGCCTCGACCTCCCCGGGCACGACACCAGATTTTGAGCCCTCCCCCGTGGTGTTCACCTGCAATAACACCTGTGCTCCTGGAGCACGTCGAGCGAGTTCATCGATGAGCGACGACCGATCGATGCTCTGCCACAGCGAGACGAACGGCGCAATCTGGCGAATCTTGTTTGATTGCAATGCCCCAATGAAATGAACAGGGAGATCAATACACCCCGCTTCGGTTTTCTCGAGCAGCTCCTGGGCGTAATTCTCCCCGATGCCATCGCAGCCTGCAGATGCGGCGGCTTGAATTGCATCACAGCCAAAAGATTTCGTCACGGCGATCAGCGCGACATCGTGTCCCGCACGATCACGTACTTCTTGACGAAGAGCCTCTACCCGATCGGCAACGTCGGCCGGGTCAATCATGGGGCGTTTATTTCAAGAATGACGGCACATCAAAGTCATCATCGTCATCGGACAGTGGATCACCGTCAGAGAAAATATCTCTGACGTTTGCCGCCGCTCGAGATTCAGATGTTCGAGGTGCACTGCTTCGACCAGATGATGCGGATCGATGTGACGACGATCCACCGTCCCAACGCTCGAAACCAGCAGCGATAACAGTGACCTTGATTTCGTCACCCATTTCATCGTCGATAACAGCACCAAAGATGATGTTCGCATCTTCATGAGCAACTGCGCGGACAATGTCGCCCACTGCGCCGACTTCAAACAGTCCCATACTCGACGGACCTGTGATGTTCAACAAGATTCCGCGAGCACCATCGATTGCTGCTTCCAGCATTGGACTAGAGATTGCATCACGAGCAGCCACTTCGGCTCGGTTTTCTCCATTTGCCACACCAATACCCATTAACGCAGAACCAGCATTTGTGAGCGTCATCTTGACGTCGGCAAAGTCGGTGTTGATGAGGCCCGGAGTGGTGATCAAATTCGTGATACCGGCAACACCTTGCAGCAACACTTCGTCAGCCATCTTGAAAGCGTTCACAAGTGAGGTCTTGTCATTGGCGATCATCAACAGTCGATCGTTGGGAATGACAATCAATGTGTCAACTTTTTCTTTCAATCGTTGAATGCCGTTGTCTGCTTGCACAGCACGTCGACGTCCCTCGAATTGAAATGGTCGAGTCACAACACCGATTGTCAATGCACCAAGTGATTTCGCAATCTCGGCAATCACAGGTGCAGCACCTGTACCAGTACCGCCACCTTCACCTGCGGTGATGAACACCATGTCGGATCCCGTGATGAGCTCTTCAATCTCAGCGCGATGCGCTTCTGCTGCTTCGCGACCAATCTCTGGATCAGATCCGGCACCAAGGCCGCGGGTTAATTCGCGACCGATGTCGAGTTTGACGTCGGCGTCACTCATCAAGAGTGCCTGTGCATCCGTGTTCACCGCGACGAACTCAACTCCACGCAAACCTGCGTCGATCATTCGATTGACGGCGTTCACGCCACCGCCGCCGACGCCGATCACCTTGATGACGGCAAGATAATTCTGTGGTGCTCCGGCCATGAGCCAATTCCTCCGAAAAAACGTCCCTCTGGGACTGTGTCCTTCAATAATTCCACAGTGAGCGACAAATTTGTGGCAATCGGTGCTCTTTGAGGCGGATTTTTCGCCTTATTTGACCTGAACAGTGGGATTGCCCGTGGAGACATCGACCACAACCAAGGTGGAGGGGTCTTGCCGACGGAATAGGACGACCACCGCAACAAGCTTGTTCTGTAAATCGGTTGGTGGACCAAATCGCACGATTGTTCCCTCTTTAAGAATCATGCTGAGCTCTCCGCCACCAGCCAATTCAAGGGATTTAACTCGACTGCGAATCTCATCGGGCAAAGCCAAGACCAGTTGCGCGGCCGCTCGATAGACGTCATCTGCGAACACGCCTGCCTCTAAGGACGGACCAGTTCCAGTCACTTGCAAGTACTTTGTCGGCCACCCCTCTAACACGGCAATGATGAACCCACGTGCGTCAATCACCCGCGCTTTTTCATCTTCGCCGACGTACCACACCACCGGAACTCGTTCGGCTACTTCCACCAGTGCACCACTCGGAAAGTCTGTTGTAATGCGCACCTCTGCGACCCACGGATCTCGCAGCACTGCTTCGCGTGCTGCGCGTGTGTCGGCTGTAAAGACAGACGCCCCCATCAACAACTCGGTCACCTCTGCCACTGTTTGGGGTGAGGTGTAGACATTGCCTTCAAAGTCCACACGACGAATTCCGAACAACGGCGATGCGAGCACTCCGAGCACAACAGCCACAACAACACTGATGACAGCCGCCAGTTTGAACCACTTCACTTTTCGCAGTCGTTCGCGACGCTGATGACGCCGCTGTCGTTCCTCAAAACGAGGATCGGGTTGATCTTGATCGACGATGATCACTCGATCAACATCGTCATCGACAATGACGACCGTGCTGGCGCCATCATCGGTGATCTCAATGACGTCACCATGATGCGACATCGGATTCAACAAGGGATCAGCGGGGCCTGGCGTGAGATCGGGTTCTGCACGATCGTCATCGACAATCGAGATAACTTCTGCCATCGGTGTGGAATCGTGCGGGTGCTCGACATCAACATCTGCGCCATCGCCATCGCTGTCGACCACAACAACGACATCGCTCGCATCACGACCCACAGGGGTGACCTCGTCAGATATTTTCGAAACAACGCTGGTGAGGTCATCACCCCCATCGGTAGGTGAAGAAGATTTAAAAAGCTGTGACAGCTCTTCCAAAACTTCCGGACTTGCTTCGGTGACTGCTAGTTCGTCGTCACGACGAGCATCCAGATCTGATTGACCGTTCGGACTATTGGGCGTGTTGTCGTGACCGGTAGTCATCGATCCTCCCCCAGCAACGCACACACTTTCTGCCGAGCATCGATTCGATCGGGATGGCTGTGAATGGGATCGGCGAAACGAATTGATACCTCATCGGAGAATCCCAACAGGCACACTTCGCTGCGTAAACGTATTCCGG
>JBEDHS010000142.1:0-3641 GCA_041173945.1 Actinomycetota bacterium | reverse complement strand
TCTCAGTCCCAGTGTGGCTGATCATCCTCTCAGACCAGCTACCCGTCGATGCCTTGGTAGGCCGTTACCCCACCAACTAGCTGATAGGCCGCGAGACCCTCCCGGACCGAAATTCTTTCGTCGCAAAGTGATGCCACTTCGCGGCGGTATTCGGTATTAGCAATCGTTTCCAACTGTTATCCCAAAGTCCGGGGCAGGTTCCTCACGTGTTCCTCACCCGTTCGCCACTAGGTCTTCCGAAGTATTGCTACAACATGGACCCCGTTCGACTTGCATGTGTTAAGCACGCCGCCAGCGTTCGTCCTGAGCCAGGATCAAACTCTCCGTCAAGAACTTCCTTCACAAGTGAAGGTGGCGTTCTGGAAAGTCCGTGGAACATGGGGGGAATAACCCCATAGTTCCAGTTCCTAACTTTATTTTTTTGTTTTGTTTGGGACGGATGGGAATCCGTCCCTGAATTGACAGACAGCTCTAACGGCAAAAAGCCGCCATGCTGCCCGCACTGGCGTTCAGTCTTCTCTTCTGTTTTCAAGGAGCAAAGCTCTCGGTATGTGTTAACAACAGTGATACCGACCCCACCAAAGCACAAGGCTCTAGAGGGGCGAGTTGCCATGCTAACGGAGGCTGAATGCCTTTGACAACTAGGGTTTGAGAAGTTTTTTTGGTGACAGAAGTCTGTGGATAAGCCCTATCCGCCGACCACCTCAAAGAGGTGATACGTGGTCTTTCCCTTTTTGACAAGGATCCACCGACCGTGCAAAAGGTCAATGTTTACAAGGCTTTGCGCATCTTCAAGAGAAACCCCATTGGCACGAATGCCTTTTTGTTGCACCGCCCGACGCGCCTCACTTGTGGAGGCCACGATCCCCGATCGCGCCAACAGCCCGAAAGCATCGTCGAGGTCTGCACGTGTAACTGACGTCGTTGGCACCTCTGCAGCTACCACCTTCATCGCCTCCACAGAGGCAGTCATCGGATCTGCACCAAAAAGAATGTCAGCAGCAGATTGAGCATCGTGTGCTTCGCTCTCACCATGAACAAGCGCGGTCATCTCGTGAGCCAATGTTCTTTGCGCACGACGCTGTCCGGGAGATGTTCGATGTTCATCAATGATTGCGTTGATCTGTTCAAGAGGCATCAATGAAAACTGTGCAAGATATTTTTCAACATCTTCATCTGCCATCTGAATCCAAAATTGACGGAACTGATACGGAGAAGTTCGCAACGGATCAAGCCACACCGCACCAGATGCAGTCTTTCCAAACTTTTGACCATCACTTCGCGTGACGAGTGGCCATGTTGCACCAAATGCACTGCGACCCAATGTGCGACGAATCAGATCAATACCTGCGGTGATATTGCCCCACTGATCTGATCCACCCATCTGCAATTCGACATTGTGAGTGGCGCATAGATGTTTGAAGTCGTGGGCTTGCAACAACATGTAGCTGAATTCTGTGTACGACAATCCGTTCTCGGAATTCAAACGATTCTTTACAGATTCTTTTGCCATCATCTGATTCACGGTGATGTGCTTGCCAACGTCACGCAAGAAATCGAGAGCGCTTAACTGTGCGGTCCAATCCGCGTTGTTCACCAAGGTTGCCGCAGTAGGTCCTGGCGTGAAATCAAGAAGGTTTGTCAACTGACCTTTGATGCATTCGACGTTGCGCGCCAGAGTTTCTGCGTCCAACAAATTTCGCTCTTCGCTTTTGCCCGATGGATCTCCCACCATTCCTGTGGCACCACCTGCGAGCGGAAACGGACGATGACCGGCCAACTGAAAACGACGAAGAGTGATTTGGCCGAGCAAGTGCCCCACATGAAGCGAATCGGCCGTGGGATCAAAACCCACGTAGATACCAATGGGGCCAGAATCAAGTCGAGCTTCAAGGGCGAGTGCATCGGTCGAATCATGAATCAGACCGCGCGCTGTGAGATCGGCAAGGAGACCAGGTGTTGTCACTCCTCCATGTTGCCACGATTGGTACAACCAACTGCGCTCTATTGTTAAAGAATCGCTTCTCGACAACCTCCCGGTACCCCAAATCTTTTTGCCGACACCTCAGATGAGATGTTGCGCGCACTGACGCATCAGGCGATTCAGTGTGAACGACTCGGATCGCCGATGTACGCCCAACTGTTCCACGACTTGGCACGTGACTACGCAGACAATGGCCGCACATTTGCCATGTTGGCTGGGCGGAGTCAGCGCCCTGTTCACGATGCAGTTCCGCTTCGACTCGCTGGCGCAATTCATCGAATAGTGCTCGAAGGCAAAGATGATCGACTTGCTCGCCACTACCCCAGCGTGGGTGGATCCCCGGGCGAAGATTTTCCTGCAGATTTCATTGCTTATATGCGTGACCACATAGAAGAGATTGATGTTGCTCTGACCCAGCACGTACAAACAAATGAAATCGGCCGCAGCGTGGTGCCGTTGGTGCTGACTCATTGGCTCACCAATTTTGGTATCAGCTCATGTGATTATCTTGAACTGGGAGCAAGTGCTGGACTGAACCTGAACTTTGACCGTTACTACGCTTGTTACGGAGCATTGCGAATGGGAGATTCCACATCAACAGTTCGCTTCATGGGCGACTGGTTCGCCGATGCTCCGCAGGTACCGAAGGGAAAGGTTCAGATTCGCACTCGCCGAGGTGTCGACATCTCACCACTTGATATTCGACACAGCGATCAACGCACGAAACTGTTGTCGTTTATCTGGCCCGATCAGAAGAAAAGATTTCAGCGCACGACCGACGCGCTCAAGATCGCTCAGGAATTTCCCGTGGTGATTGACCAACAATCCGCCGATGACTGGCTAGCAACTCAGTTACCGCACCACGTCAATTTCCCGACTGTTGTTTTTCATTCCATCGTGTGGCAGTACTTGGGACGCGAAGTACAGCATCGTCTACGCGCAACATTGCAGCAGAACGGCTCACTACGCACGTCTGATTCACCGTTGATCTGGGCACGAATGGAGCCCGCCGGGGAAAACGCTGATGTTCGAGTCACCATCTGGGATGGGCGCGATACCCCACAGGAATATGTGCTGTGCGAGATTGGGTATCACGGGCAGCAGATGAAATGGACCGGTCGCCAGAATTAGGCCGACAGTGCGTGGCGCACATGATCGGGAACCGCAACAGGCGTATGCGTCCCTGGGGTCACACTGACATAGGTGATTGTGCAATCAAAGATGAGTTGGCTATCGACTGTCATGGCAACCGCTACATCGAATGAAGTGTTGCCCCAACGTGAAGCGTGACACGTCGCCTCGATCACATCTCCGTACACGGCACCTTTGTGCCACGTTCCCGTTGCAGTCTTCAACATGAAGTCAAAGCCAATGGATTGAAATGACACTGGTCCGCTATCCGACCCTGTCGCCATCGCATGACGAATCCATTGGGCGACAACGTCATCTGCATACATCCAATAATTCGCATTAAAGACAACGTTCTGCATGTCGCACTCGTTGTAACGAACGCGAATTCTCTCCACAAATGTCACAGATGACGCCCCTTCAACTCGTCAATTCTGTGTTGCAAACGTCGGCGTTGCTGCTCTGATGCATCTGGTCCCGCCGCACCTGATGTTCGTCGTCTTTTGACCGAGACACCAGAGTTGAAGAG
>JBEDHS010000141.1:0-16864 GCA_041173945.1 Actinomycetota bacterium | reverse complement strand
GTCTCAGATCGAACACCATCAGCATTCACCGAATACAACAAATAGGTATATGCCTTTCCATTACGAAGGCCGCGCACCACACACGACGTTGTTGTTGTTTCGCATTTCGTCAGAACACCGGTGGGCGTTGTCACAACATACGACGCTGCACCTTCAACAGCTGACCAACGCAAGGTCACCCGTTTATTCGCCGCGCGCGTAGTCGATGCGAGACAATCAAAGACGATCCACCGATCACCATCAATAATCCGAGAAGCGCGCTGCTTCCCGATGCTCCTGTGTCGGGAAGTCGATCTGATGCGTTCACCACGTTCGTTGTAGTCGTCGGTGCAACAGTTGTACTCGTAGTTGAAGTCGTCGGAGTTGTTGTCGGAGTTGTTGGAGTTGTCGGCGCGACAACTACCGGCGCGAACAATCCCGCAGAGCCTTGCCAGTCACCGGCAGTTGAACCATCGAATGAACCAACAGCAATGAGTTGTCCGTCTCCCGACAACGACACATTCGAACCAAAATTGTGATTAGCGGTCAGGCCGTTGATTGACTCGCCCACTTGAGTCCAAGAGCCCGACACGAAATCATAAACACGCACATGACCCGCATTCGATCCGCCAGCGTCATTGTAAATCGCACCGGCGAGAATGCGGTCTCCATCGTCTGTTATGTCCACGTCGTAGCCAAATTGATCACCAGCGGCGACTCCATCGATATCGGCGCCAACTTGTACCCATTGACTCGTGCCCGCATTCCAATCGAACACACGAACATGACCTGAACTAGCACCCACGCCATCGTTGAGATATGCCGATGCGATAAGTCGTGTGCCGTCGCGGCTTAAAGCAATCGCAGCACCGAATTGATCACTAGCAGCCTCACCATCGATGTCCGCGCCTTGCTGTATCCACGCCGAACCATTCCAGTCGAAAACGCGCACTTTTCCGTTGCCAACAGAAGTAGCTGAGATCGCCACCCTCAAGCCGTCACCTGAAATTGCCACGTCGTCGCCTGCCAACTCACCCGCTGTAACGCCATCGATGTCGGCGCCGCGTTGAGTCCATGAATTGGCAATCAAGTCGTACACGCGTGCAGTGCCGGCATCCGTCGCTACATCATCGTTGTAGCGAGCGCCCACGATGATCGTCGAGCCATCATCAGACATTGCAATATCTGAACCTGAGAAATCGCCTGCATCTCCCGCAATTGTCGAGCCGACCTGTGTCCATTGGCTGGTGCCTGCGTTCCAGTCGTACACCATCACTTGTCCGGTTTGGGGACTGCCGTTGCCAGGAGCACCGACTGCAACTCGGGAACCATCGCGAGAGATGGCAGTAGCTGTACCAAACGAGATTGCGTTTGCTTCGACAATGTCGGCTCCTTTTTGGGTGACGGTGGAACCCGAGATGGTGTAAACACGTGCGTATCCGGGCTGTGAAGGGGAGCGGTAAATCTGATTTGCTCCGACCACCAGCGTGCTCCCATCTCCAGACAAGGAGGTGCGGAGGAACACATCGCCAGCTGTATCTCCAAGAATTCGAGGAACTACTGGGTCCCACCTGTCGACAGTGGCCCATATCGGCGAGATTCCTAAGGCAATGACTGCCAGCACAAGCCCAATAAACGTCGAGATGCGAGTGGCTGTAAAACTTTTATAGATTGTGAGCACGCAATGAGCCTAACCCTCCAGGCTTGGTTTGAAAATGAACGATGATTACGTCTTGGGAGGTGCCTCGCACCCCTTGCCTTATTCCTGTTTCATCGTGGCCCTGGTTGGCATATCGGCATCTGGCACCATTGGAGCACACCGCGCGCTCCGCAACTATCGCACTGTCAACGTGAGCGTCATTTGCATTGCAGGACTTTTTCCCTTGGCCTTCACTGAAAGACGAACTTTGCATGTCCCCTTTTTCGGTGATGCAACAAAGCGCAGCCCCTTCAAACGACACGATCCTGAAATGGACTTCCATGTCACCACTCGCTTAGTTAGCCCAGAAGCAATAGCGAATGCGCTGTACGACTTATTTTTCTTCAGTGTGGTCATTCTGACTTGAAAACCTGACCACACTTTCACCGGAGTTGCTGTTGTCGAACGAATGCCGTCTTGATTCACCGAATACACGTTGTAGGTGTACGACTTACCATTTTTCAATTGCGTGATATCACAACTGAGATCAGTGGTTGAACAGATTTGTTCGCCGCGACTGTTCGTGACTACATACGAATCGGCCCACGAATCCGAGTTCCACCACACCGTTACTTTCTTGTTGCCCGCTTGATAGCCCACTGTTGTCGGAGCAGTAGCAGCAGGCGCAGCAGGCGTCAATGCAGTTGTGGTAGTCGTGGAATGGTTGACAACTTGTGAGACGTCAAAAGTTGCTGATTCATAGGTGAACTGATCATCTTGTCTCAGTTGAAATTCAAAACTGGCAAAAGAAAAATCTGGGTTCTTTGTTCCTAGCCACTGTTCAAGACTTATCGTCCCGGTGTGTTCCTGTGCATTAAATGCGCGCGGGTCGCCACCAAATGTCAATTGCATGTCAAAAAAGGGGTCGCCATTAATTGATGGCGCATTCAGTGACTTGATCTGCAGGGTCATCCAGTCGCCATTTGCGTTTGCATCGACGTTGAACGCGGGGTTGAGTTCCCATGTCACGCCTGACGGACTCCACGAGCCAGCATTCGAAGGATGAGCAGTGAGCGTAAATTGGCTAACTGCGTTATCAAATTTGTAGAGAGCCGGACCGCTCGACGAGGTGGATAACGAGTTGAGATCGAGAGTGAGATCCGCAGTAAATCGATCACCCACCAGTACGGAGATTCCATGATCTGAAGTTGCTGTTGCCACGAAGCTGAACCTCAATGTGTCTTGAGTTGACGCTCGAATGACCTGTGTACCGATACCCAATGTCGCAACGACTAGGCCTAGTGCGAGAAATTTTTTCGACCCTAAATTAAACATTGATTTAATCTAACAGCGAGTCTGAATAGGGCTTTCGTGAAGCAACCCCCAACCCGCGGGATAAAGAAAATCCTCGACTGAAGCCACTGGTGTCAATTGGTGGGGCTAACAAGAATCGAACTTGTGACCTCATCCTTATCAGGGATGCGCTCTAACCGACTGAGCTATAGCCCCATGTGGGACTTAGAACTCTACCCCTCGTCGGGGGCTGCCTCAACCGCGAGGGTCACCAGGATTTTCGACCGAGCGGGCGACCACTTCTTCTTCAAGCACCGTCACCCGAATTCCCCCCACTAATTCTGTGATCAGGTTGAACACCAAAGCCCCCAACACCCAGATGCCGGTCCCGCCGAGGATTCCAAAAATGCCAAACACCGCAACAGATTGAAACAACTCGGCGCCTTTAAAGGTGAATGAGTCCCAGCCGAATGATTCCATAAACGACTCGACGTTGTCGATGGTTCCGGTTGCACTACCCACGTTCCACAACAACACACCGGTTAACAACACCACTACGTATAGCGCTGCGTGAAAGATAAGACCCACCTTGAACACGCTCCATGCATCAACGTCACGAATGATGCGCGAGACCCGCCGCACGCGGCGGCGTTGGTCGGGCTGTGGTTGGGTAGAAACCATACGTTGAGACTAATGAGCCACAGCGCTGTGCGCTGGTCAACTAGCCGATGAGATGGCGTAGAAGCCCTGACCCCGCACTTCAACAGTGACCACTCCGTTACCGGAGGTATCGATTTTTTCGATTGAAACCCCAAGGGCACGAGCGAGTGTGTTGGCCGATGTTGCACCGCGATCGGCGTATGTCAAGGCAATTGCATCGGCCATGAACTGACCATTGCCTTTCACGACGGTGATGTGTGTTGCACGCACAAGAGCAACGCAGCCGAACACCGTGAGTGCGCACCACACAACAGACAACACCGCAACATTGCCGCGCGAAGCGTGATGCTGTTGTGGGCTGTGATGTCTCGACGAAAATTTATTCGTCGTCAGTGGAAAGAATTGGTGCGACCGACGCAACGACTGCTCCATCGTCAAGGTTCATCAGACGCACACCAGTTGCTGCGCGCCCTTGACTGGAGATCTGCTTGACCTCGGTACGCATGGCCACACCATTCGATGCGATGGCCACAATTTCGTCTTCGATTCCCACCATAAAGGCCGCAACAACGCGGCCCTTCTTGCTGGTGATCTTGACGCCAATAACGCCTTGAGTGCCACGACCCTTACGTGGGAAGTGCGCGATCTGTGTGCGCTTTGCATAACCAGCATCGGTGACGATCAGCAATGCATCGTCGTCGCGTCCTGGATCTGCAGACACCACTTCATCGCCGGCACGCAATTTCATTCCACGCACGCCAGCTGCAGTGCGACCCATGGGTCGCACTTCTTTTTCGCTGAAGCGGATGACTTGACCTGCTTGGCTAGCAATAAAAATGTCGTCATCGCCAGACGTCTCGATGACGCGCACCAATTCGTCGTCGCCCTTCAGGTTCAGCGCAATGAGACCATCGCGTCGGCTCGAGTTATACGCATCGAAGGCGGTTTTCTTCACTTGGCCACTCTTGGTGACAAAGAATAAGAAGCGCTCACCTGGGAATTCGCGCGTATCGATAATTGCTTGCACCGTCTCGCCTGCTTGCAATGGCAACAAGTTGACGATGGGAATACCTTTAGCGGTGCGTTCACGCTCGGGAATATCGGCGGCGCGCAACTTATACACGCGGCCGCGGTTCGAGAAGAACAACAGATAGGCGTGTGCGGTGGTGAACAATACGCGACGCACAATGTCGTCTTCTTTCAACGTGGCACCTTTTACGCCACGACCACCACGTGCTTGTGCACGGAATGAACTTGCGGGCACTGCTTTCACATACTGTGCCTGGGTCATCACGATGACGAGTTCTTTGTCGTCCACGAGATCTTCCAACGCCATTTCGCCCGAGTCGTTGATGATCTTGCAGATGCGCTCTGATGCGAACGTCTTTTTCACATCTTCAAGTTCGTCTTTGATGACTCCACGAAGTTTCTTATCGGATGCGAGAATTGATTCGTACTCTTTAATGCGTGCTTGCACGTCGGTGAGTTCTTTTTCCAAATCGATGCGCGACAAACGTGTGAGTTGACGCAGTTGCATGTCCAAAATGTCGACTGCTTGCCGTTCCGAGAACTCGTATGGCTTCTTCATCAACGACTCTTTTGCCGATGCTGCGTCTTCGCTCTCGCGGATCAACTTGATGATTTTGTCGATGACATTGAGCGCCTTCAGGCGGCCTTCCAGAATGTGGCCACGATCGCGCGCTTTGTCGAGACGGAATTGTGTGCGACGAGTGACGACTTCAATTTGGTGACGCACATAACCATTCAGTGCATCGGCCAAATTGACTGTGCGAGGAACACCATCGACGAGTGCAACCATGTTGACCGGGAAGCTCGATTGCAACGACGTCATCTTGAACAAGTTGTTCAACACCACATTTGCGTTCGCATCGCGCTTCAACAACACCACAAGGCTGGTCTTGCCACCGGCAGATCCGTCGTTCACGTCTGCGATTCCATCCAACTCGCCACTGTCGACAAGTTCTTGAATGCGCGCCGCAATAGACGAACAACTTGTTTGGTATGGAAGTTCAGTGATTTGAATTTCCATGCGGCCGCTGCGGTTTTCTTCAATGGTTGCTTTGGCGCGAGTCTTAATACTTCCCCGGCCCGTGCGATACGCATCTTGAATTCCTGCGCGACCAAGAATGAAACCGCCAGTCGGAAAATCTGGACCTAAAACGAATTTCATCAAGTCATCTGGTGTGGCTTCGGGATTGTCAATGAGATGCATTGTCGCGTCGATGACTTCGCCCAAGTTGTGCGGCGGAATGGATGTCGCCATTCCAACGGCAATTCCCTGGCTGCCATTGACCAACAAGTTTGGGAAGCGTGCGGGAAGAACCTGGGGCTCCTCCGACGTTCCGTCATAGTTAGGAATCATGTCGACGGTGTTTTCGTCGATCCCGTCGAGCAAGCGCATCGCCAATGAATGCAAACGCGACTCGGTGTAGCGGGCAGCAGCGGGGCCAAAGTCGGGAGAGCCGTAGTTGCCGTGGAAATCGATAAGTGGGTGACGCAACGAGAACGGTTGGGCCATGCGAACCAACGCATCGTAGATAGCGCCGTCGCCGTGAGGGTGATAGCGCGCCATCGTGTCGCCAGTAACACGAGCACATTTCACGAATGGTCGATCGGGGCGGAACCCTTGTTGTTCCATGTCCCAAATAATTCGGCGGTGCACTGGCTTTAAGCCGTCGCGAACATCCGGCAATGCGCGCGACATGATGACCGACATCGAGTAATCGAGGAACGAACGTTCCATCTCATCTTGCAGTGGCACTGGCTGGATTTGATCGAACAGATTTGGGTTGTCACTCATGGGTGGATCCTGTTCGTGTTAGAAGTCGAGGTTGCGCACATCGCGTGCGTTGGTGGTGATGAATTTCTTACGGCTGTCAACGTCGTCGCCCATCAGAACACTGACCACTTCATCGGCAATTGCTGCTTCTTCAACGGTCACTTGCAACAACGTGCGAGTCATTGCATCCATGGTGGTGCTCTTTAATTCTTCCCAGTCCATTTCTCCCAGGCCCTTCAGGCGTTGGAATTCTTTTTTGTGGTTGGGCTTTTCTTTCAAGAACGCGTCCTTGGCGGCATCGTCTTTTAGGTACACCTTTTCTTTGCCGACCTCGGTGGAATACAACGGTGGCTGAGCAATGTAGATGTAGCCAGCTTCCACCATGGGACGCATCTGTCGATAAAAGAACGTGAGCAACAAGGTGCGAATGTGGCTTCCGTCCACGTCAGCGTCGGCGAGTGCGATGATCTTGTGATAGCGCGCTTTGGTGACGTCAAATTCGTCGCCGACTCCACCACCGATTGCAGTGATGAGCGCTTGAATTTCGTTGTTCTTCAACATCTTGTCGAGACGCGCGCGTTCGACGTTCAGAATTTTTCCGCGAATCGGCAGAATCGCTTGGGTGCGTGGGTCACGTGCGTCAACTGCTGTACCGCCAGCAGAGTCACCTTCCACGATGAACAATTCGCTCTCTTCGGGCTTACCGCTCGAGCAGTCTTTCAACTTGTCGGGCATTCCCGCACCCGACAACGCAGTCTTTCGACGCACTGCGTTTCGAGCGTTCTTCGCGGCCAGTCGAGCTTGTGCTGCGGCAAGTGCTTTTTTCACCACTTTGTTTGCTTCGGTGGGGTTTTCTTCAAACCACTCTGCCAAATATTTATTGGTGCTCTTTTGAACAAACGAGCGCATGGGTACGTTGCCCAATTTCGCTTTTGTTTGTCCTTCAAACTGAGGCTCGCGCAGTTTCACTGCGATAATCGCGGTGATTCCTTCGCGAATGTCCTCGCCCAACAAGTTGTCGTCTTTTTCTTTCAACAAGTTCTTTTCGCGAGCGTATTTATTCAACACAGACGTGAGAGCGGTCTTGAAGCCTTCAACGTGCATTCCGCCTTCTGTGGTGGAGATGCCGTTTGCATACCCGTGAATACCTTCGTAATAACCCGTGTTCCACTGCATCGCAATGTCGAGTTGCATGCCTTCTTCTTCATCTTCGTCTTCAAAGAATGCAACTTTGTTGAACAATGACTCTTTGGACTGATTGAGATGCTTCACAAAGTCGACGATGCCGCCTTTGTATTGGAAAGTTTCCTTGCGCTCTTTGCCGGCGCGCTCGTCTTCAAAGACGACTTCCAAGTTCTTGTTGAGAAAGGCCATGGTCTGCAGACGCTCGGTGACCGTGCGTGCAACAAACTCGATTCCCTCGGATGCGAAAATTGTGGGGTCCGGATAGAAGGTGACAGACGTTCCTGTCTTTCGTCCCTTGGCAGGAGTCTTGCCCGCTTTGGCGAGTTTCTTTTTCACTTTGCCGCCGTCGACGAATTCCATTTCGTAGCGATCTCCGCCGCGGTCGATTTCGACAAGAACCCGACTGGACAACGCATTCACCACGCTGACGCCCACGCCGTGCAGACCACCCGAGACCTTGTAGCCCTCGCCACCAAACTTGCCGCCAGCGTGAAGAACCGTCAGTACGACTTCGGCTGCGCTTTTGCCCTTATGGGGGCCAGATGGGTACGGATCGACGGGGATTCCGCGGCCGTTGTCGTCGACGCGACACCCGCCATCGGCCAACAATGTGACCCCGACGCGATCGCAGAAGCCTGCCATTGCCTCATCGATGGAGTTGTCGACAACTTCCCAAATGAGGTGATGGAGGCCCGCGAGACCTGTTGACCCGATGTACATACCGGGACGTTTACGAACTGGATCGAGACCTTCGAGAACCTGAATGTCCTTGGCGCCGTAATCAGCGGACGGGTTCTTCGCCGGAGCCTTTTTTGATGGTGCCATGGCTTAATCATCCTACCAATTTGTATGTGTTGAAATAGGGAACTTCCCTACTATGACGAACGATTGCGTCGAACTTTTATGTGTAGCGAATCGACTTCGTGTCCGACGTGTTGTTTCAATGTGGACAAAAGTTGCGCTTCAAGGAACTTCAATTGAGTCGCCCATGCAGCATCGTCGACCTCGACGGTCAACACACGTTTTTCAAGCCGAAGCGGTGTGACGTGATCTGCGACACCATCACCCACAATCTGTCGCCAGTGTGAAAAAAGCCCCAAAGCGCTTGTTTCGTCCGACATTTTCATGCGTCGTAAGACTTTGCCCAAAACATCATTCAATGGTTTGGGGGGTTTGCCTGGAGTGGGTTCTTCGTCGGTTGTCATGTCAGACCACTGCGCCGTGTTCGATATGAATAATGGTGTCGGGTTCGGCCGCTTCGGGTAGTGGTTGTGCAGTGGTGATGAGCACTTGGCCGGCCGGCATGTTGTGGAGCAATGCGGCGCAACGTTGCGGATCGAGCTCTGATAACACGTCGTCCAGAATCAATAAAGGTGCCTCTCCCACCACATCGGTGACAAGTCGATGGATTCCAAGCCGCAAAGCAAGTGCCAAGGTGCGACATTCCCCCTGGGATGCATGAGATTTTGCAGGCATTCCCTTCACCGAGAGCCCGACGTCGTCTCGATGGGGTCCAACGGTCGTGACCGCTCGGCGAAGATCTTCTGTTCGGGCTGCAGCTAGTGCCGCTCCCAAGCCAGTGCGACGCCACTCGGGTTCATAGTCCACGTCGATGGCGGTCGGCTCGCCGGCCAAAGATTCGTACGCTTCGCGAACATAAGGCCCCAACCGAGCGACCAGTTTTGCTCGGGCTTCACCCAGTTGCGCGCCCTTCAATGCCAACTGGGCATCCCAGACGTCGAGGGTTGTTTCAATGTCGTCGGTCATGCGGCCGCCAGCTTGTTTCAACAATGAATTGCGCTGTCGAATGATGCGATCGACTTCGCGGCGCAATGCATCGTTCTTAGGCGCAAGTGCGGTGAGTGCGTCGTCCATCATGTCGCGACGCACCGACGGGCCTTCGTACACCAGTTGTAAGTCGGTCGGTGCAAACACTGTGCACCGCACAACACCCAGCAAGTCGTGCACGCGGGCCAAGCGTTGTTTGTTCACCAACACTTTGTTTCGCCCCGCGCGATTGATTTCTGCTTCCACCAAAATCTCACGGCCATCGTCATGTGTGATGTTTGCGCGCACATATGCGGTGTCGTGGCCTTCTTTTACGAGTGCATCGTTTTGCACTCCGCGAAAACTGCGCAAGGTCGACAGGTAACTCATCGCTTCGACAAGGCTTGTTTTACCTTGAGCATTTTTCCCAATGACGGCGGTAACACCTTCGTGCAATGTGATGACTGCGTGTTCATACACGCGGAAGTGTGTGAGTTCGATACTGCGAATCACGTCAGAGACGTTGTGGCATTAACAAGTACAGATACGAATCGTTACCAACGGGTTGAATGATTGCTGGTTTGTTCGGAACACTTGTTGAAATAGTGACTTCTTCTGAACCACATGCATCAATTCCATTGGCGAGATATTCAGAGTTGAATGCAACAGTGATGTCCTCGCCAGAGAATCGCGCATCAAGGTCTTCAACACTGGTGGATCCATCGGTCAGTTGAACTGTTAAACGCATTCCCTCGGCTGACATACGAATGCGAACCGGCGTTGTGTCGGATGCAAGAACACGTGTGCGGCGCAAAGCATCCAAAATTTCTTCGCGGTTCACAGTGGCCAAATTGCTGTTGTTTTTCGGGATGATTGTTTGATACGGCGGATATTCAGCGTTGATCAAACGTGTCGACAAACTCATCGACGGCGATTGGAACGTGGCGTCAACGTCGTTGAAACGAATCGTTATTTCGTCAGCGATATCGAGGAGTCGTTGTAACTCGTTCAACGCACGAGCAGGAATCAAAAATGAATCGCTCGATAAGCCGCTTGTTCCGTGGAGATCGCGCATCGCCAATCGATACCCGTCTGTTGCGACAAGACGAATTCCGTTGTCGGTTGATGTCATCAACACTGCAGACAAGTGATGCTTTTGCGGATCGGTACTGGCTGCTTGTACAACTTGTGAAAGCGCTGCTTTGAATTCATTGGAAGAAATTGTGAACGGCTCGCCTGTTGCACTAACAGTGCGCGGAAATTCAATTGCGTTCAATGTGGGAACGGTGAATTGCGAACGCTGTGCGGAAATAGTTGCGTTGTCACCAGCGAATTCAACTGTCACTTTTCCGCTTGGCATTACGCGAACGATGTCGTTCAACATTCGTGCACTCACAAGTCCCTGACCATCGGTGTCGCCGCCAACAGACAATGTGAATTGAAGCGCGATGTCTTGATCGGTGCTCGATGCAGTCAATGTGTCGCCAGCAAGAACCAACTTCACACCAGCAAGAGCAGGAGTTCCGGCATTACGTGACGATGCGATTCGCGCCAAAGCTCCGAGGGCTTCAGCAAGGATTCCTTGTTCGCTCTTGAACTTCATGATGCATCCTTCGTTCGTGATGGCTCAGTGTAAATGCTCGCGATTACCGATGTTGTGAGGTGGTGTAATTCTGTAATGGTTGTAATAGGTGCTGTGGATTGTGGATGACATGGCGCAAACCCATGTGGTTGTTGAAATGACACTGTGTACGCGACAGGGGCTGTTCTCACATCTTTCAACGGTGCAACTTGACGGCGTGTGGATGACAAGGGGTTTGTCCCCCTATCCCCACAGACCGCCCACATCGATGTCCCCACGAGATTCACAGCCATTGTTCCTTTGTGACTACGAATTTTTGATGCGACCGATGATGTCGGTGACCTGGTCGAAGGTGGCTTTGTCTTCACGCATCAGTCGCTGAGTCTTGTCAACGGCATGAATAACAGTGGTGTGATCGCGGCCGCCAAACAAACGGGCAATGGCCGGATAACTCAATTCGGTCATGTCGCGGAAGACATACATGGCGATCTGGCGTGCCGAGACCAGGGGCCGCTGGCGTGACTTGCCCTTCAGCGCTTCGACGGTGAAGCCCAAATAGCCAGCAATCTCGGTGAGCATTTCCTCATCGGTGCGATGTTTGGTCGCCGTTGCGGTTAAAAGGTCGGCCAATTGCTGTTCGGCCATGGCCTCCGAGGCGGGTTCCCGGGTGAGGTTGGCGTAGGCAGTCACACGAATAAGGGCACCTTCCAACTCGCGAATGTTCGAGGTGATATTGGTGGCGATGAATTCCAGCACCTCATCAGGCAAGGGGGTGTTGTCCCGCTCGGCTTTGTTCCTCAAAATGGCAAGACGGGTCTCCATATCGGGAGGCTGAATGTCGGTAATCAGGCCCCAACGGAAGCGACCACGGAGGCGATCTTCCAGGGTCGGAATGGCATCTGGCATCCGGTCAGAGGAGATGACGATCTGTTTGTTGGCTCCGTGGAGCGAATTGAAGGTGTGGAAAAACTCCTCTTGGAGACCCTCTTTTCCTTCCATGAATTGAATGTCGTCAATCAGCAAAACATCAACGTCTCGATAGCGACGTTTGAACGCCGCAGTGGTGTTTGTACGAATCGCATCGACGTATTCGTTCAAGAATGTTTCAGTAGAGACATACCGGACTTCGTAGTGCGCGTAATGAGCGTGCACGTACCAACCGATTGCTTGTAGCAAGTGCGTCTTACCAAGACCAGCTGAACCGTAAATGAACAACGGGTTATAAGAACGTGCTGGTGTTTCCGCAACGCGTAATGCAGCAGCCAATGCGAATTGGTTAGAGGCTCCCTTAACGAAGTTTTCGAATGTGTAGCGCGGGTTCAGGCCCACCACATTTCCCTTGCCAGTATTGGCTTCTGGGGCTTTTTGTGTGATGACTTCGGAGGCTGTGTCATCGAACACATCGATACCGTCGACGTCGTCAATTGCGACGTCGCTGATCTCAATAATTAACTCGCGATCGCTTTCACCAATCTCATCAAGTGCATCAATCACCAGTGGTCGGTATCGCGTCACAATGCGATCACGGACATGTGCATTGGGAACCTGCAATCGCAGCGAGTCGTCTTCACTTGTTACAGCGACAACGTCATTGAATGTAGAGAACCACACACCCTCTGACACTTGCGCTTTGAGAAGTTGCGCTGTTGCATTCCACACCGCTTCGTGGTTACTCATCTTGTGCCTCCTCAGATGTCTTCCACAACACAATCCACAGGGTGTGGAAATGTGTTCCGGCGTATGACGCCGGAGAGACGAAAGTAGCAGTACCTGTGGATTGTTCAAATTTGAGCGTCTGAGGGGCCTTAGGGTGAACTTTCTTAATTTTGTGCATTCGTGTGAAGGGCGTTTGTGTTGTCTTTCGAGGCCGCTCGCCCGTTAGCCTTACCGAAGGCTTTCGTCTCGTGCCGCTGGCACAGGAAAGCCCGACATAGACCGCGCGCTCCCTTGTGGAGCTTGTTCCCACAGGAGGCGCCATGAAGCGCACCTTTCAACCAAACAACCGACGCAAAGCACGAAAGCACGGCTTTCGCGCACGTATGAGCACCCGAGCTGGTCGCGCAATTTTGAAAAATCGCCGCGCCAAGGGTCGTCATCGCCTCAGCGCTTGATCGGTCGTATCCAGAGCCGATCGGCTTTCCTCCGTATTCGAAAGGAGGGAACCCATGTCCGCTCCGGACCCCTGTCGTGCACGATGTATCTCGATTCTTCGCTCTCTTCTCCCCAGGTGGGATACGCCTTGGGCCGCAACTTTGGTTCTGCCGTGCGCCGAAACAGAGTGCGTCGCCAACTTCGTGAACTTGTGAAAGTTCGGGAAACCCTGTTGTTGCAAGGGGTATACGTGTTTGGTGCATCTCCGCGCGCAAATGGAATGCCGTTCGAAGAACTTGGGTCACACCTCGATCGTTTGCTGGCGCGCGTTGCTGAGAAGGTGCAGCCATGAGCCACACTCATCACGATTCATGCACCCACGTCGATGAATCGCTCGACATTCCCCGCCCGCACGGCATCCAGAGATGGTTGCTTCTCGCAATTGATTGGTATCAAAAAGCTCGTGAAGGCCGCCCGTCCCCGTGTCGGTTTTGGCCGTCGTGTTCCGAATACGCCGTCGAGGCAATTTCGGTACACGGATCAGGTCGTGGCACCTGGCTCACTATTCGCCGGTTATCTCGCTGTCGCCCCTTTGGGCCGTCGGGAGTTGACCCCGTTCCTGCCCCTCGGGGCCGCGCCTAAGAAAGGCTTTTCATGTTTGACCCATTTTTTCAAGCCGCCGCATGGCTGATTGACACCTTCTACGCCTGGGTGGGCGAATACTCAATCGCTATCGCCATGGTGTCGATTGCGATCATGACCCTGATAACCCCGCTGACATTGAAGAGCACCAAGGGAATGCTCGAGATGCAGCGCTTGCAGCCCGAGATGAAGCGACTGCAAAACCAATATCGCGGCGATCGCACCCAACTGAACCAAGAGATGATGAAGCTCTACCAGGAGCACAAAGTGAACCCATTGGCGTCGTGCCTGCCGTTGTTGGCACAGATGCCAGTGTTCATCATCATGTTTCAAGTGCTGAGGGGCTTGACCCGCCTTGGCACCGATGGAACCTTTGATCCACGGTTTATTCCGAGCGATACCGAACTGTTTCAGTCGCTCGACAAGACCAACGAGATGTTGTCATTCGGATTGAACTTGGCGGAAACCCCAGCGCAAGCAATGGGTGAGAATTTCGTGCGCGGGCTGCCCTATGCACTGTTAATTGTGGTCTTGGGTGGACTGTTCTTTGTTCAGCAGCGCATGGTGGCTAGCCGCACCGTCAGCCCGACGATGTCGCCCACTCAGGCAAAGATCATGCAGTACTTGCCGGTGGCTTTTGCAGTATTCCAAGTGTTCTTGCCCACCAGTTTGGTCGTGTACTACATGGTGCAGGCGGTGTTCCGCATCGTGCAGCAGGGTTACATCACCCGCCGCTTCTACGGCGAAAACGGGTTGGGTCGAGAGGCCCAGGAAGCCAGCGCACGCGCACGGGAAATCGGTAAGGACGAGCCTGCTAAACAAAGCAAGCAGAAGTCAGAACAAAAGCAAGCGCCTGCTCCTATTCAGAGCAAGCGCGTGACCCCATCGAAGAACCGCCCAACTCCGAGCGGTCGACCGGCTCGTCCGGTTCCCCCGAGCAAACGAAACAAGTAAGACCGACAGACACAATCGCGACTGTCTTGCCTCAACAGAACAGTCATCACAGGAAAAGAGGATCCCATGCAGTGGGTTGAAACAACAGGAAACACCCTGGAGGAAGCAAAAGAAGCAGCACTTGACCAACTTGGTGTTGCCGAAGACGACGCAGAATTCGAAGTGGTTGATGAGCCAAAGCAAGGCTTGTTCGGTCGTACACGTGGTGAAGCACGCGTGCGTGCCCGCGTAAAGCCGACCAGCCCACGCGGCAAGCAAGAGCGTCGTCCGCGCCGGGATAACAAGAGCGGCGAGCGTCGCGAGCAAAAGCCACGCGGCGAAGGTCGCCAGCGGAACAACGACCGACCTGCACGTGAGCCACGTGAGCCACGTGAGCCACGCGAAAAGGTCGAGGTCGATCCCGCAGTTGTTGGCCAAGCAGCGAGCGATTTCTTGTCGGGCTTGGCAACGGCATTTGGCGTGTCTGGCAAAGTCACGGTGAATCGCGAAGAAGACGACATCGAAGTACGCCTCGATGGAACCGAACTGGGCCTCATGGTGGGACCAGGCGGCGCGACATTGTTGGCTATTCAAGACCTGACCCGCGTTGCTAGCCAACGTCGACTGGGTGACCAGGACACACGTCTTCGCATCGACATTGCCGGATACCGCGAGCGACGCAAAGAGGCCCTCAGCCGATTCGCCCACAAAGTGGCAGCGGAAGTGAAAGAGACCGGCGCAGCCCGCATGCTCGAGCCAATGTCGTCGGCAGATCGCAAGATCGTCCACGACACCTTGGTTGAATTCGAGGGCGTGACTACACGTTCAGAAGGTGAAGACCCACGGCGCCGCGTTGTGGTGGAACCTGCATAAGTCTGAGACAGACCGAAAGAAGTGGCCCGCCGAAAGGCGGGCCTTTTCTTTTGCCCACTACAGTTTCTGCGTGTCTTCTCGCCGAACCGTTGCCGATGTTCTCACTGCAGCTCAACGCGTGGGAACCCTTGGTGACCGGCCAATCGATGAGGTGATTGCACATTCACGACAGTTTGTGGACGCACTCCCCGATGGCGCATGCAACATCATCGACTTGGGGACGGGTGCAGGTGTGCCCGGACTGGTCATCGCGGATGCACTCCCCGATGCCCGCTTGACCCTGGTCGATCGGCGCCAAACCCGGATGGATGCGCTACGCCTGGCGGTGAACGCACTGGGGTGGTCGGAGCGAGTTGAGGTGCTGACCACCCAAGTCGAAACCCTGGGGGACGACCCCCGCCATCGGGGTCAGTTCGACGCCGTGGTGTGTCGAGGGTTTGCGAGTCCGGAGATAACAGCACGTCTGTCGAGGCCCTTCCTAAAAAACGGAGGAAGCCTGATCGTGTCCGAACCACCTGTTTCGGACCCCTCCCGATGGCCTGAAACCCTGTGTCGAGAGGCCCATTTCGACCCCCCGAAATACGCCCCCGGCGTGGTGATTCTGACAGCAATCCCTTGAAAAATAAGGACCTGGAAATGTTTCACGTGAAACAATCCAAGGTTTCAAAACTTCCAGATGTTTCACGTGAAACATTCTGGAAGGGTCGTACGGAGGGCTCATGTTTCACGTGAAACATTGACACGTATCCACCCGTTGTCCACAGGCTGGCTCTACACTAAGAACACCAATCGCAACCCGAACGAGCAGGAGTGAGTACCACATGAGTGCGTCCGACACGGTTGTCCTGGCCATCTCTCTCCAAAAGGGCGGGGTCGGCAAGACGACCACAGCCATCAATCTGGGTGCAGCCCTTGCTGAACTGGGTTTTCGCACACTGATTATCGACCTCGACCCACAAGGCAATGCCTCGTCGGGTTTGGGAGTGGATATCCCCGAGGACGCCCCCACCATTGCTGAAGTGTTGCGCCGCGAGGAGACTCTGGATGCAATTGTGGAACCCACGGCCGAGAAGAATTTGTTCGTGGCCCCCGCCCCTAAAGGGCAGCAACTGGCCGAGGTAGAGGCTCAACTGGTCGCCGAAATGTTCCCGCAGCCACGACTGAAAGACGCAATCGATGCCTGTCGCGAAGACTGGGACTACATCTTGATGGATTGCCCGCCAACTCTTGGTCGCCTCACCGTGAATGCCTTCATGGCCGCAGATTCCATCTTGGCGCCGGTGCAATGTCAGTATTTCGCGCTCGAGGGGCTGCGAGATCTGAGTGATGTGGTGCGCCAGGTTCGCCAAGCATTGAACCCCAATCTTGAAATTGGGCACTATCTGCTCACTATGTCTGAGGCAGCAAAGAAGCTGTCGCA
>JBEDHS010000140.1:0-6730 GCA_041173945.1 Actinomycetota bacterium | reverse complement strand
TCGTAATACTCGCGTCCAAGGTGCGTGATCTGGTCTTCGTTCATCATCCAACGCAAGGTGTTCTTCAACTTTGCAAGCTGAACGAACAAGTCGTGTTCTGGATGTAGGCCAGGAGCAACTTGTGGGCTCTTGTAATAGAACGACAGCCACTCTTGAATGCCACCCAAACCTGCACGCTGTGCAAGGTCGGAATAGAGCACCAAGTCGAGCGCGAGGGGAGCAGCCAAAATCGAGTCGCGACACAAGAAGTTGACTTTGATTTCCATCGGATACCCCATCCATCCGAAGATGTCGATGTTGTCCCAGCCTTCTTTGTTGTCACCACGTGGTGGGTAGTAGTTGATCTGCACCTTATGGAAGATGTCGCCATAGAGTTCTGGATTCTGCGTCGGCTGCAAAATGTCTTCCAACACACCAAGTTTTGATTCTTCTTTGGTCTTGAAGTTCTCGGGCGCATCCAACACTTCACCATCTCGGTTACCGAGGATGTTCGTGGAATACCAACCCGACAAGCCCAACTGGCGCACTTTGATCATTGGTGCAATCACCGTTTTGATGAGGGTCTGGCCGGTCTTGAAGTCTTTGCCAGAGATTGCAACCTTTTTTTCAATGGCGAGATCGCGCAAACAGGGCAAGTCGACTGCCAAGTTGGGCGAGCCGTTCGCAAACGGCACACCTTCCAAAATTGCTGCATATGCATACAACATGGATGGCGCGATCGCGTCGTCGTTTGCATCGATTGCTTTTTCAAACGCGGCGATGTTTTCGTGTTGTGGGCCGGGCTCAATAAAGATTTCCGTGCTCGCACACCAAATCATCACCAAGCGATCCACTTTTTTCTCATCACGGAAACGGTTGATGTCTGCACGAATTGAATTCAACATGTCGCGCTTGGAAGCGCCTTCGTAGTAGTTATCGCCCGTCAAGTTGCGTGCGTACTTGCGCTCGAAAGCTGCTTTCATGGGGCGAATCTCGCGTAACACATCAGAGACGGCTTCAATATGTTTGCCCTGTTCCAATACGCCAGCACGAGTGGCCGACACATAGGCATCATCGGGGAACACGTCCCATGCACCCCAAACAATGTCTTCCAAGCGGGCAAGGGGAACGAAGTCTTTAATTAATGGTGTGCGGTTATCGGTGCGCTTGCCAAGCCGGATGGTGCCCATTTGGGTCATCGAGCCGATGGGGAGCCCTTGGCCGCGCTTGGCTAATTCGACACCTGCAATAAGAGTGGTAGCCACGGCGCCAAGGCCAACGGTGAGAACACCGAGTTTTCCGTCGGCCGGGGCGATGGAACGAGTTTCAGACATGGCTCCACGCTAGTGGTGCGAGCGGGCCATGAACTCGTTCATCAGTTGGGCTATTTCTGGTCCTTTGTCTTCTTGGAGGAAATGTCCGGCCGCCTCAATGGTGGTGTGAGGCTGGCCTTGGGCGCCGGGCACCAGTTTTTGGAAGGGTTTAAAGCCGCCAGCGGTGACGGGATCAGAATCGGAGAACAAAGTGAGCAGCGGCTTGGTCCAGGCTTTCAATACTTCCCATGCCGCACGGTTTGCTTCCCCGGAGGGATCATTCGGGCTAGTTGGAACCAAGGAGGGAAAGATGCGTGAGCCGGCGGTGTATTCATCGGCGGGGAAGGGCGCATCGTATGCAGCAACAACAGCGGGGGGAAGTGGCTTTGACACACATGCTGCTTCGACCATTTTGCCGATGTGCCAGTTGGTGGCGGTTTGGCTGTAGTGCTGCCATTTCATGAATGCTTCTGTTGGTGGGTTATCGCCAGTCGGCAGTCCGGTGTTTGCAACAACGATGCGTGCGAACTTGTCGGGGTTCGCAGTGACAACACGCAATCCCACAAGACCGCCCCAGTCTTGCCCGAAAAACGTGACATTGCTGAGGTTCTGTTGAGTGAACCACTGACACATCCAATCGACATGACGCTCGTAGGTGTAGTCCGACATCTGTGTGGGTTTGTCGCTACGACCAAAACCAACAAGGTCGGGTGCGATGACGCGATGACCGGCTGCAACAAACACCGGGATCATGGTGCGATAGAGATAGCTCCAACTTGGCTCGCCGTGCATGAGCAACACGGTCTCTGTGGCATCTTTCGGCCCTGCATCAATATGGGCGATACGCAACATGGTGGCATCGTCGGGCGTTGCGCGGACCTCGGTGTAGTGCGGGGCATAGGGCCACTCGGGCAGATTCTCAAAACGGCTATCGGGCGTGCGAACAAACTCCATATGTATAGGGACACTATGTCGCCTATTGGCGAGGGGCACACTCGGTATCTAGTACGGTGCATTCCATATGGTCTGGGCGGCAGAGGGCCGTCACCATATACATAAGGGGGAAAAATGTCAGATGCATTCGGAACTCCACCGCCTGTTCCAGGTGGAGGAGGCAAAAGTGGCAAAGAGAGAATTCCAGCCGGCGTGTTGGCCATTCTTCTCGGCGCACTTGGCATCCACAAGTTTTACTTGGGAGGCAAAAGCCAAAAGACGGCCGGCATCATCATGTTGCTCGTGACCATCTTTGGTTCATGTTTGTTGTTCCTCGGACCCGCAGTAATGGGTGTGATTGGCCTGATTGAAGGAATCATGTATCTCACCAAGAGCGAAGAAGAGTTCGAAGCGACATACGGCGCCGGCGATAAGGCGTGGTTCTAAACAATCGCATCGCAGTTGTGCAGTGGGGCTTTGCCGGCATCGTGCTGGCAAGCCCCCTCACACGTTGGGTGGCCACTCGCATGGAGAGCCAGCCCAGTTTGTGTCCGTCGCAGATCTTGTTCAACGTGGCGTGTCCGCTGTGTGGGGGCACGCGCGCCAGTCTGTATTTGTTGTCGGGTGATGTTGTCTCCGCGGTGCAGTCAAACGCTGGTGCGGTTGCATTCACGGCAGCAGTAGGTGCTGTCGCACTGACGGTGATGAATCAGCAACAGCTCTTTTGTGCGAGTGGTTTTGTTGCTTCGATGGAGGCCGACAACACATAGTCGGTCACGTTTTTGCCGAGCGCCCACTTGTCGATGAATGATTTACTCTCATCGCGGGGCTGAATGCTGACGTTGTCAAACCCGGCAATGCGCAAATACATCTCGACATCGGTGATGGATGATGCACCGGAGATGCAACAGCTATACAAACTGAGGTCGTTACGAATTTCCTCGGGAAGTTCCGATGATGCAACAACATCGGAAATAGCAATACGACCACCAGGGCGCAAGACACGCATTGCTTCGTGGAACACTGCTTGTTTGTCGGGTGACAAGTTGATGACGCAGTTTGAAATAATGACGTCAATTGATGCATCAGCCACCGGGAGATGTTCAATTTCCCCAAGTCGAAATTCAACATTGGTGTAGCCACCGTTTTCTGCATTGGCTCGTGCTTTTGAAATCATCTCTGGTGTCATGTCGACACCAATAACTTTTCCTGTTTCGCCGACTGCACGTGCAGACAAAAACGCATCAAAGCCCGCACCGCTTCCCAAATCCAACACAGTTTCGCCGGGCTTCATTCGTGCAATCGCACCTGGGTTGCCGCACCCCAATCCCAAATCGGCGCCTTCTGGAACCGAGTCTCGATCTGCAGCTGAATACCCGAGTTCTGTCGCATCAACTTTTGTCAATGTCGGAGTGTCTGAACATGAGTTATCTGCGCCACAACAACTGCCCGATGCTTCAGCGATAACGGTGTAGGTCTTTCGCACGGTGGAGCGAATGTCGTCGTGGTTGGTCTCGGTCTTGTGTGACTCGGTCGTATGTGATTCGGTCATGTGCGTTCTCCTCAGGGTTGGGCTAGGTGGGCCCAATGGCACGGTATCACTTATTAGATATATGTCAAATTACTGCTAGGGTGGCGACATGCCCAAGGGATTGCCGATACTTCAGGACACAGCACCGTTGTGTTGTCCGCCCCTTGGCGACACGACGTCGCTATCGAAAGATGATGCGGTGGAACTGGCTGTGCGCTTAAAGGCTCTGGCCGACCCTGCCCGGTTGCAGTTGTTGTCCTATTTGTTAGATCAACCGGGCCAAGAGGCCTGCACGTGCGAGCTGGCTCCGGTGCTCGATTTGAGCGAGCCGACGGTGAACCATCACTTAAAGAAGATGGAGGCCGCGGGTTTGTTGGCGCGCGAGCGGCGCGGAATGAACGTGCACTACAAGGTGGTGCCCGAGGCCATTCACGCTGTTGCCCAAACACTGCACGTGCGGTGCTGCTGAGGATGGGTTTTGGGGGTTGCGAAGCCGCCAGAGCCAATGGCAGAATGACAGAGATGATTAAGGAATCCACAGCCTCAACGCTTGTAGTAGTACTTCAGTAGCGCGCGAGCCCAAATCTCGTGCGCTTGGAACCACCCAGTTGGGTGGTTTTTTCATTTCTCGTCAAGTAATTCTCGAACCCACAAATACTCCATCCACACCAGGAGACACACCATGTCAGCAAAAGAGACTCTCACCGGAGCAGAAGCGCTCATTCGTTCTCTCGAGCTTGAAAACGTAGAGACCATGTTTGGTTTGCCCGGTGGCTGCATTCTGCCGGCGTATGACCCGTTGTTGAAGTCCAGCATTCGCCACATTTTGGTGCGCCATGAACAAGGTGCTGGTCACATGGCTCAGGGTTATGCACATGTGACGGGTCGCCCTGGTGTTGCCATGGTGACATCGGGTCCGGCCGCCACAAACATGGTGACGCCACTGTGTGATGCGTTTATGGATTCGATTCCGATGGTGTGTATTACCGGGCAAGTGTCGACAACAGCAATTGGTACCGATGCATTTCAAGAATGCGACACCGTTGGCATTACGCGCAGTGTGACAAAGCACAACGAATTGGTGATGCGCGCAGAAGACATTCCAATGGCGATTCGCCAAGCATTCCATATTGCAACAACAGGTCGCCCTGGCCCGGTGTTGGTGGATTTGCCGAAAGACATTTTGCAACACACGATGCAATGGCATTGGCCAACAGATGAAGAAGTGTTGGAAGCATTGCCTGGCTATCGCCCGAACGTGAAGGGCCACCCGCGCATGATTCGCGAAGCAGCCAAGTTGTTGCTCGCTTCTGAACGCCCTGTTTTGTATTTAGGCGGTGGCGTGTTGAAAGCACGTGCAGCCGAGGCGGTGCGCGAATTAGCAGAGTTGTTGAAGATTCCTGTTGTGACAACGTTGATGGCACGCGGTGCTTTCCCCGATGATCATGAACTGTGTTACGGCATGCCCGGCATGCACGGAACAGCAACAGCAATTACGGCGATGCAAAAAGCAGATTTGTTGTGTGCTTTGGGTGCACGCTTCGATGACCGCGTGACGGGCAAAGTGGCAACCTTTGCACCAGAAGCAAAGATTATTCATGTCGATATTGACCCTGCAGAACAAGGCAAAGTGCGCAAGCCTGATGTGCCGATTGTGGGCGATTGTCGTTTGGTTGTTGAAGAAATCATCAAAGCGGTGAAGGATTTATTGGCCGATGGTGTTGCACAAACAGACATCACCCCATGGCGTAGTCGTGTGAATGGGTGGCGAGAACAATTCCCGTTGACCTACGACCAATCTGAACCTGGCGCGCGATTGAAGCCGCAATATTGCTTGGAGCGTTTACGCGATGCGGCAACAGACGACACCATCTTGGTGGCAGGCGTTGGACAACACCAGATGTGGAGCTCGTTGTTCTGGAAATTCAATAAGCCCTACACCTGGGTGAATTCCGGCGGTCTTGGCACGATGGGTTTTGCAGTTCCTGCAGCAATTGGTGCAAAGGCAGCAAAGCCAGAAGCAACTGTGTGGGCAATCGACGGCGATGGATGTTTCCAGATGACCGCCCAAGAATTGGTGACCGCCACCACCGAAGGCATTCACGTGAAGATCGCCATTTTGAACAACACCTATTTGGGTATGGTGCGCCAGTGGCAAGAGATGTTCTATGGCGAGCGGTATTCAGAAGTGGACTTGTCGGGTTGCCCAGACTTTGTGAAGTGGGCAGAAGCAATGGGATGCGTGGGTATTCGTGTTGAATCACCCGAGGAAGTAGACGCAGCAATTGCCAAGGCGAACTCGATTAACGATCGCAGTGTTGTTGTCGAGTTCCGCGTTGAAGAATTCGAAAAAGTGTTTCCGATGGTGCCCGCAGGTGCGAGCAACGACGATGTGTTGTTGCACCCATCGCAAGAGAGCCGTAGGGAGTTTTTGAAGTGAACACCATCAATACGAACAACCCATACGGGGATTCGCATCGACACCACATTTTGTCGGTGACTGTGCAGAACCGCCCCGGCGTGTTGGCGCGCGTGTCGGGTTTGTTTGCTCGACGCGGCTACAACATCTATTCACTCGCGGTTGCCCCCACAGAAGATGCCGCATACAGCCGCATCACGATCGTGGTCGATATCTCGGCGACCCCGCTCGAGCAGATCGTCAAACAGCTGTTCAAGTTGATCGACGTGGTGCGGATCACCGAATTGGACCCCCGAAAGTCGGTCGAGCGCGAACTGATGGTCGTCACCGTGCGGGCAGATGGCGACTTGCGTAGCCAAGTGACCGAGCTGGTGGCCATCTTTGAGGCCAAGGTTTTGGCTGTCGGAGCCGATGTTTTGACCATTTCTGTGGACGGAACCCCCGAGAAACTCGACGATTTTGAGGAATTGTTGCGGGAATATGGCATCGTGGAGAGCCAAAGAACGGGCCGGGTCGCATTGGCCCGATTGGATCGTGAGGCACGAAAAGGTGCCA
>JBEDHS010000139.1:0-6970 GCA_041173945.1 Actinomycetota bacterium | reverse complement strand
CTATTTTTTTCATCATGTTGATGCCTCTTTCTTGTTGAGAAGTTGGGTGAGATCGTGAGCCATGGAGTTTGCATCCAAGCCGAATGGCCATTCAACAACGACATTTCCTTGCTCGTCAATCACGTAAGCGGTACCTCCGTGAACGACTTCAATTTTGTCGCCATCTTTTATGACTGATGATTGCGTTTGAAAAAGTTCTTCCGCGTTGCGAAGTTCGTCAACTGATGTTGGGATGAGGGCATGAAAGCGATCGCTGAGAGATGCGAGGTATCGGGGAAGAACATCGAGAGTGTCTCGTTCCGGATCGACTGTTGCCATTGCTAAATCGACACGTGAGGCGAGATCACCGATTTTTTGCTTGGCGTTTTTAATTGCCACGAGAGTCGTCGGACAAATATCGGGACAATGGGTGTAGCCGAAATATGCAATAAGAAGTTCATTCGGTTGAGCCGCGAAATAAAACGGCTGATTTGTTGTGGCTTCCGTGATGAATGCAGTTGAGACGTTTTTTGACGTCGGCGGAACGTAACCGTAGAGGCTTTCAGTGTCATCTTGGGCGCACGCACCCAGGACAAATACGGCAATGCACGCGATGATTGCTCCACGAAGCGCACTTTTTTGTGGCATTTCAGACCTCACCATAAGACAGACATACCAAAGTTCATAAAAGTTCCACGCTTTTTGAAGACATCTGTCACACTGGGGGCGTGGAGCAAAAAAAGACACGTAGCGAACTACTTGATGACCTCGTCGTTGCGGGAAGGATTTCCGCGCAACAAGCAGACGAGATTTCCACAGCGCCGGTGTGGTCGTTTGCAATGCGAGAGTTACTCTCGTATTTAGCGGGGTTGATTATCGCTGTCGGCGTCGTCCGCATTCTTGCTGTCGCATTTGAAGATGCATCAGAAGCTGCAATCAGTGCATCGTTGTATGTGCTCGCACTCGTCACTGGTGTTGCCTCGTGGAAACTCTCGTCGGGCTCTGTGGTGCGGCGACGATTTTCAGAAATCTTGGAACTGGGTTCTTTGGGGTCATTTCTTGGTGCATCGGCAATTGTGCTCGACCAGCAAGATATTGAAGGGCATTTTGTTGCCATGGCGTGTGCGTTGGTTGCAATCGTCTGGGGTGCGTATCGTTGTCAGTCGGCGAGTTTTGCTGGAACCGTTGCTCTCGTGGTTGGCCTCCCAATGTTTGGTGGCGCGGTTGGCGCATGGACAGATTCAGAAAATGTGTGGGTGATGTCTGCAGTGAATTTGATCCCTGGGGTAATTCTGCTCGTTGCTGGATTTCAAAAAATTGGTGTTCCGGTCCTGGCTCGCGCTGTCGGATCATTGTTCTATTTGACGGGGGCAATGCCTCTTGGGGCTGAGTTGTCGTATGGCAAATTTATTCCCATTATTTTCGGTGCGGCTTTGTTTGCGGTGGGGTCGGTGATGCTCGCTCCAGAGATGTTGTTGGCTGGCTCGATTTTGATTGTTGCTGGAATAGTGATGTCGACAGTGAGGTGGGTCAGCAATGACATCGCTCAAGGGCTGGTCATCATCGCAACGGGACTTGCAATGTTGGGTGTGCTGTCAGTGCAAATGAGAAAAGCTGTCAGTCGACCAAAGATTGGAACACCAGCTGCTTGAGTTGGCTACGCAGTGGCCATGTACTCGATGGCAACAACTGCGTCATGATCATGTACGTCATGTCCTCTTTGGGGTCGACGGTGAAGTTGGTGCTTGCAGCGCCACCCCATCCGTAGTCGCCGACACTTCCGGGGACCTTGGCTTTGACCGGGTCAGTAGTCACGCTGACGCCGAGCCCGAAGCCGACTCCATCAAAGGTGGTCTCGGAAAATAGAGGTCGGCCGTATTGCGTGAGGTCGGCGTTGCCAGGAAGATGATTCGATGCCATAAATGACACGGTCTGTGGAGACAAGATGCGCGCACCATTGAGTTGTCCACCACCTCGTAACATCTCGGCAAATTTCAGATAATCCGACGTAGTGGAGACAAGTCCGCCTCCGCCGAGGTCTGCGATCGGTTCATTGACTGCACCTGCGCCCATTGCGTCATTTCGCAGACGTTTTTTATCGGCTGGGTTTGGAACGTACAGCGCAGCAAGTCGATCTTGCTTGTCGGGCTCACAATAAAAAGCGGTGTCACTCATGCCAAGTGGATCAAAAATCCGCTTCTTCATGAATTCACCCAGTGTCATACCCGACAACACTTCAACAACGCGACCAAGTACATCAATCGACATCGAATATGCCCATTCACTTCCGGGTTGGAACATCAATGGAAGTGCGGCTAGTGCATCACAGATTTGTTCTAGGTTGGCTCCCTTGGGTGTGCCCCATTCAAAACCAGCATTTCGGTACATCTGGTCGACAGGGTTTGAATACACGAAGCCATATGTCAGACCCGCTGTGTGTGAAAACAAATGCCACATCTCCATTGGTTCGGTGACGGGCTCGTATCGCGGAGCGGTGAGAGTTCCTGAGCGAAAGACTTTCTGGTTGCCGAAGGAAGGAATGAACCACTTCACCTGGTCGCGCATTTCGAAAAGTCCCTCTTCCCACAAGATCAGTGCCGCGACGGCACAAATGGGTTTGGTCATCGAATAGATGCGGTAGATCGTGTCATCGGCGATGGGTTTGCCATTCTCTACGTCGGCATGGCCGTATTTGGTGCTGTAGGCCAATTTCCCGGCACGCGACACAGTGATGTGAAAGCCCGGTAGTCGACCATCGTCCACGTATTTCGCAAAGTGGGTTTCAATACGGGCCAAGCGCGCGGGGTCTAACCCGACTTCTGCAGGGTCTACGGAGACTTCAATGTTCGACATGACTGAAGCGTATGTCTATGGTTAATGTCACATGTAGTCAGACAGAACTTCTGGAGAACTGACTGTCATGTGGGGGAAATTTCAAGGGGGACAGGATGGCTGGACTAATCGATTGGTCAACCGAGTACGACATCTTCGACAAGCAATACATCGAAGATCCATTCGCGATTTGGGACGACTTACGCGAAAAGTGTCCGATTGCCCACACGGATAAGTGGGGTGGTTCTTGGTTGCCGACCACATATGACACGGTGACCAAGATGGCTCGGGAACCAGAGAAGTTTTCCTCGCGCGAGATTTTGGTGGTTCCTCCAGTCGGTGTTGGCGGGGGTGCATACGGTCCTTCTGTTGCAGCACCAATTTCAGTGGATGCACCTGTGCACACGTGGACACGTCGCCAACTCCTTCCCGCTTTTTCTCCCAAAGCTGTTGATGAATTGGAAGTATTTACACGTGCATGGTGCCGTGAATTAATGGATGGAATCGCAGGACGTGAGACAGCAGACATTGCTGTTGAGTACGCACAGCAAATCCCTGCACAAGTAATTGCCACGATGTTGGGCGTGCCAACAAGCATGAGAGATCAATTCACAACGTGGGTGCGTAACTCTCTGGAAGCTGGGTTAACCGATCCTGAATTACGTATCAAGACACGAGACGAACTTCAGGCCTTTTTCATGGGTGAGATCCTGAAGCGTCGTGCGTCAGGCTCCACTGATGATCTGATTGGCGAACTGGTTCACGCCGAACACGACGGAGAGCCGTATCCAGATGGACTAATCATGGGAATGTGCGGTCTGTTGTTGATTGCTGGTGTGGACACCACGTGGAGTGGAATCGGATCGTCGCTGTGGCATCTGGCAACTCATCCAGAAGATTTGCAGCGCCTCGTGCACGAACCAGAACTCATTCCGAGCGCAGTCGAAGAGTTCTTGCGTGCGTATTCACCGGTGACAATGGCTCGTTTAGTGAACGACGATATGGAATATGAGGGTTGTCCGATGAAAGCGGGCGATCGCATTTTGATGGCGTTCCCCGCAGCGAACCGTGACCCTGCCCACTTTGAGCGTCCCGATGAAGTGATTATCGATCGTCAGCACAATCGCCATGTCGCATTCGGCGCTGGTATTCACCGTTGCGTGGGATCGAACTTGGCACGAATGGAGATGCGCGTAGCGATTGAGGAATTCATTGCACGCGTTCCCGATTTCACTTTGCGCGATGACGCAGAGGTGACGTGGGCAGGCGGTCAGGTGCGTGGACCTCGCACCATTCCCGTGCGAATTAATAAATCAATCGGTCACTAAGTTTCACACGTCGTGCGCGGGGCTTAATCGGTCTTTCGCGCAAAACTACGATATGCAGCTAGGGCTCGGGGACCATACACAGTTCCTGGGCCTCCGCTCATCACAATTGCAACGCCGATTGCTTCGGCGACTTCTTGTTCGGTTGCACCGTTAATTGACGCGCCGCGTGCATGGCTTGCGATGCAACCGTCGCATCGCACTGCAATCGAGATGGCGAGAGCTAAAAGTTCTTTTGTCTTTTTGTCGAGCGCGCCCTCTGCGAAAGCAGCTTTGTGCAATGCCCCGAATCCGTCGTACACGTCCGGGAGAAGTGCTCGCAACTCTCGCCCTTCTCCAGCGAGTTGTTGGAGAAGTCCTTTTCCGTGGTCGTGTGTGTGGTCACTCATCTCATCAGTCTCTCGTGGATGAGAGACAAAATCAATCGAAGACGCTTAACGCATTGTTGTCGGCGACTGCGCGCAATGAGCGTCCCAACATGTCTTTAAGAAGCTTTTGGCCGCGTTCATTTTGCTCGGTGATTCCTTGGAACGTCGTCACACCATAGGTCACGCAGAAGCACAGTGTGATGAGATATTGACGCCACATTTCGTCACGATCTACTGAAATTCCATGTGACTCGAGACGGTCGAGGTAGAGATTGACCAACTCACGATCTCGTCCAGCGCGAACTTTGGCGTCAATCGACTGACTAATGAAATAGCCGACGTCGTAGATACCACTTCCTGTCCCGACAATCTGAAAATCAATTGCAATCGGAGTGTTTCCATCGAACATTAAGTTGTCGGCACGAAAATCTCCGTGGCACATCGTTCGTGGATTCATCAAATTGCTCAACATCCAGGGCACTTTTTCCGCCCAGATTCCGCCAATGTGGGCGACCGAGTCCGGTACGACGTCCTTGCCGTGCAACTCGACCATTGGCCAACCGCCTTGCCACAGCATTGGCAACACTGCTTCATAGGTCGGGTTCATGAGCGGTTGAAAATAGGCAGCCATGTCATCGAGTTGCGGTTTGTCCCACCACGCCGCATGGAAATCGGCCAACGTGTTCAGAAGGACGATTGCATCTTCAATAGAGACACCTTGCAGTTGATCAAGTGTGCGGAATCCGCCCATATCTTCCATTGCGATGGTGAAGTCGGTGTTGTCGGCTGCGATTGCTTGGCCGTAACACTTCGCAGTTCTAAATGGTGATGCTTCTGCGCACTCTGCGTAAAACTTCAGCTCTCGAATGTAGAGAACAAGTGCGTCAGCAGTAAATCTCTGCGTGGCATCATCGGTTGGATATTTGACAACGAATGATTGTGGTGCACGTGTCGAACCCGAATAAGAGGGGATGACTCGTTGCAAGATACTGAGAACGCCAACACCTTCTCCGATTCGTTCGGTGCGAACCGCAGTCACGGAGACTTCTGATTCAAGTTCTCCACTTCCACGCAACACACCTTCCACCCACTGTGGTGTGATCTGTGATTCATTGCTGATAAGACCCAGACCCGAATTGATGAGATCAACAATTGCCATGGCATACCCCCTGTATGTGCGCACCCCCCGATGCGATGAACATGAGCATTAGTTGTCGTACAGGTGAACGCAAACACGTCGAAGCCTCAACGGGACGTTCCTCTAGGCTTGCGCCTGTATGGATTCGTTGCGAATTGGGCTCATCGGCACGGGGATGATGGGTTGTGAGCATTTGAAAAATCTGATGGGAATTGACGGGGTTGTCGTCTCTGCATACAGCGACCCAAATCCTGAGCCGCGGTCGTGGGCTGCATTGACGTTGGGTGAAAAAAGTTCAGAAGCGCAGGAATTTGTTGATCACCGTGATCTGTTGTCGTCAGGTCTTGTCGATGCGGTTCTTGTTGCATCGCCCAACTTCACTCATCGAGACATTTTGATGGATGTCTTTTCCACCGATTTACCTGTTCTTGTCGAGAAACCAATGTGCACCACAGTTGAAGACTGTCGTGACATTGTGGAAGCACAATCGTCGCGGTCGGCGTTGACGTGGGTGGGTCTGGAGTATCGCTACATGGCTCCGATCGCAGAGTTGGTCCGACGCGTCCATGGGGGAGACGTTGGCGATATCAAGATGATGTCGATTCGCGAACATCGATTTCCGTTTCTTCCCAAGGTCGGCAATTGGAATCGTTTCTCGCGCAACACTGGTGGCACATTGGTCGAGAAATGTTGTCATTTTTTTGACTTGATGAATCTGACGATTCAGGCTCGCCCCATACGTGTGATGGCAAGTGGTGCACAAGACGTCAATCATTTAGATGAGTATTACGACGGCAAACGTTCCGATATTTTGGACAATGCCTTTGTGATTGTCGATTACGACAATGGTGTGCGAGCTCTTCTCGATCTCAGTATGTTCGCCGAGGGTTCACGACATGAACAAGAGATCTCTGTGGTGGGAACCACAGGAAAAATTGAGGCATTTGTGCCAGGCGATGGCCATATTGTTCTCGGGAATCGCTCGACGCGCGAAGTCACACAGATTCCGGTTTCCATCTCCGATGATGTTGCACACGTCGGATTCCATTTCGGTGCCAGCTTTATCGAGTGTCAAAAATTTGTGGCGGCAGTGAAAAACAGTACGTTGCCCGAGGTAGACGTTGTCGATGGTCTATGGAGTGTGGTGATTGGCGCTGCTGCACATCGATCTATTGATGAACAGCGAATTGTCGAAATCTCCGAGTTCGGATTGTCGTAGATCACTTCTTTTGCTGTCGGCATTTATCCGAACAGTAATTCACGTTCTCCCAATCGCGAGCCCACTTTCGTCGCCATTCAAACTGCCGACCACACACCGTGCACACGCG
>JBEDHS010000138.1:0-6291 GCA_041173945.1 Actinomycetota bacterium | reverse complement strand
GGTGAAGGTGCCGAGACCCTTATCGAGGTATGTGTTGATCAGGCACGCGATGATGAACAAGCAAAGACGGTGGCAAAGTCAATTGTGAATTCGCCACTGGTGAAAACAGCAATCCACGGAGCAGACCCCAACTGGGGTCGCGTGGCCATGGCGATTGGCAAATGCAGCCAGTACACAGATATCAAACAGGACTCGGTCATTATTCGTTTCGGATCACAAGAAGTGTTTCCCCATCAAGTTGATGAAAACGGATTACAGGTCTTGAGCGATTACATGAAAAAAGACGAAGTACGGATTCATGTGTCACTCAATACCGGAACCCACAGTGCCACCGTGTGGGGCTGTGATCTCACCGATGGGTATGTTCGCATCAACGCTGATTACACCACGTAAGACGCTTTTGTCTTCTCTAGCGCGTCTCTAAATACGCGAACAATGACTCTCGATACGGCGCGATGCTTTTGTATTCAGCAACATCATCGGGAATCTTGTTGATGAGATCAGCGATTTCGTGGACAACGGCGTACTCACGTTCCATAAAGTCCGACATCTTTTCGACATACGTGCGGATGGTGAACAAGATCGCCCCAGTCACGGGAAGCCTGCGCAGTGTTTGCCACTCGACACGAAACCATAAGTCACCAGGGAAAATCTCGGGCGTGACCGGAGGTGTCTCGGGCTGAAACAGCGAAGGATGGTTTGCCACCCCCCAATTGATTCGCCACATCGGTCGGTCGGGGCGAATTCTGGCCAACATCGCCTGTACAGGGGTGGTGAGATCACTGTCATATCGCGCAACGGGTCGATGAATCGATGCCATATCGCCACCAATTTTTTCCTTCAAGCGCCAGCGATTTGGAGAACACACCACACCTGCGGCGAGTCTGGCCACGCCGTATTCATCGGGAATCAAGATGCATAAATCATCTGGTACCCGACTTGCAGCATCAATCAATGCATCAAGACCGCACTGATCGGTGGGTGCTTCGCCAATTGATGCCAAGACACCTGCGGCCACTTCATCACACGCTTCGTCGACATCTCCCAAAGCTGCAATCACCTCGCTTGGACGTCGCTCGATGAGTGATCTTTTCATCACACACGTCGGTTCTGAGTCCGCATCACGCTCTGACACCCATTGTCCGAGAGGCAATGGTCGAGCACCCACTCGAAGTCGTGCGGCATCTACTGCCGTCGGCAGATATTCATCACGAATAGGCACACAACGACGATTCCCCGAGCTTTCGCCCGGGGAATCATTCAATGAGGTTTTTTCGTCTGTGTGTTCACCACGAACATCGCTGTTTCCCGCATCGTCGTGTTCATCGAACGCAACGAAGGGGTTGTGATGAAAAACGACGCTCACTTAGGTGGCATACGAATGCCACCATCCACTCGGATGGTTTCAGCATTCATGTAGCTATTGGTGATGCACTCCATCACCATGGAAGCCAATTGCTGTGGCTTACCCAACTTTTGTGGGAAGAGCACACCTTTTTGCAGTTGTGCCTTGAACGCTTCACTTTGATCGCCGGATCCATAAATTGGCGTGTCGATGAGACCTGGTGCCACGGTGTTCACGCGCACACCCACTGCTGCAAGATCGCGAGCAACAGGAAGTGTCATTCCCACAACGCCACCTTTGGATGCCGAGTAAGCGTTCTGACCAATTTGTCCATCGAATGCGGCAACCGATGCAATGTTGACAATCGCACCACGCTCTCCGTCTTCCAAAGGATCTGTTTGGCTCATCGCTGTTGCAGCGATTCGGATTGCATCGAAGGTTCCGATCAAATTGATCTCAATCACTTTTTTGAATGCATCGATGTTCGCGGCGGATTCATATGTGCCATCTTTTCCGATTGTGCGCTGGGCCCAACCGATACCAGCAGAGTTAACGAGAACACGAAGTGGTCCCATTGACTTTGCCATCTCGACTGCGTTGATGATTTCTTGAGTCTTGGTGACATCGACTGCACAAAATGCGGCATTGCCTACTTCTTTTGCGAGTGCTTCACCTTGTTCTTTCTGACGCTCGAGGTCGGCAATGACGACCTTTGCCCCGCCTTTGGCGAGGAGACGAACCGTGGCAGCACCGATACCCGATGCACCACCTGTAACAATTGCGCTAACGCCTGTGATATCCATTCCGTCAGGCTACGCAACAAGGCCCCCTGCCTCCTAGCCGAACGAGGCTTGAGCCATGGTCGTGGCGTGGGGTTTAGGACAACGTTGTGTGTTCAACGGCCAAGGAATCGACAAGGTCATTCATTGGATCACCGCTGTGACCCTTGACCCACGCAAATTCGACGTTTCCGCGAGAGTTGACCAAGTCGATGAAAGGTTCCCACAAATCACGGTTCGCCACTGGCTGACGCTGAGAGTTTTTCCAGCCCCTCGCATGCCATCCCTTCCACCAACCATCGTTGAAACACTTCACCACATAGTTCGAGTCAGACACGATGACAATCTTTCGTGGATCATCACGAAACGTCTGCACAGCATCAAACGCGGCCATGATTTCCATCCGTTGATTCGTGCTCGGATTTTCTCCGCCACTGGAGCGAGGCGTTCCCTCTGGCGAGACTGCCCATGCCCAGCCACCAGGTCCGGGATTACCCGAACATGCACCATCGGTGTAGATCACAACTGTGTCGTCGGTGCTGTTCATACCTATTGATTGTTCCCTATCGACACACCCTCTGATGGGCATTTCACTAAAAACATGGGAGAATGACGGGGTGACGTTTGACGAATCAGTCCATCAGTTACCAGATATCGACCCTGGCGAAACTCAAGAGTGGCTCGAATCTTTGGACTCGGTGGTCCAGTTCAGTGGCACAAACCGAGCGCGTTATCTTCTCTCGCGTCTTCACGAACGTGCTCAGCGACTCAACGTCAGTTTCCCATCCGTCATCTCTACTCCTTATGTCAACACCATTCCGCGCGAACGCGAACCATGGTTTCCTGGAGATGAACACATCGAGCGTCGTATTCGCGCCTACATCCGTTGGAACGCCGCAGTTATGGTCTCGCGAGCGAATAAATCCGCAGAAGGCATCGGCGGTCACTTGTCGACATTTGCAAGTTCAGCAAGTTTGTATGAGGTTGGATTCAATCATTTCTTTCGTGGAAAAGAAGATGGCCTGCCGGGTGACCACGTGTATATCCAAGGACATGCTGCACCGGGAATTTATGCGCGCGCATTTCTTGAAGGCCGACTTTCTGAAGAAGACCTCGACAGTTTTCGCCGAGAAATAGGACGGGATGGCAAGGGACTATCGAGTTATCCTCATCCGCGTTTGATGCCCGAATTTTGGGAATATCCGACGGTGTCGATGGGGCTTGGTCCGATTACTGCGATCTATCACGCTCGGTTCAACCGGTATCTGCACAATCGCCACATTGATGACACATCGCAGAGCCGCGTCTGGGCTTTTCTCGGAGACGGCGAAACAGATGAGCCAGAAACCCTGGGGTCAATTTCACTGGCTGCGCGCGAACACCTCGACAATCTGATTTTCGTCGTCAACTGCAATCTTCAACGCCTCGACGGACCTGTCCGTGGTAACGGAAAAATCATTCAGGAACTAGAAGCAGTTTTCCGCGGAGCAGGCTGGAACGTCATCAAAGTGATTTGGGGATCGAAGTGGGATGATCTGCTTGCCAAAGACGTTGATGGGGTGTTGTTGAACAAAATGAATTCGGTGGTCGATGGTGAATACCAGAGATACTCAGTCGAAGGCGGCGCATACATTCGCGAGAACTTCTTTGGACCAGATCCCATGTTGCGTCAAATGGTGGCGCACCTCTCAGACGATGAATTGGTGAATCTGCCACGTGGTGGGCACGATTACAAAAAGTTGTATGCGGCTTACAAACAAGCCGTCGACAATCTCGGCACAGGTAAGCCGACAGTGATTTTGGCCAAGACCATCAAAGGATGGACGCTTGGCCCCCAAGTCGAGGGAAGAAACGCCACACATCAAATCAAGACGTTGACGATGGACCAACTTCGCGTGATGCGTGATCGTTTGCATCTGCAAGAAGAACTTCCCGACTCGGTTCTCGACGCCGAACACCCTCCCTATTACATGCCGCCAAAGGAATCGATTGAGTACCAATACATGCACGAGCGTCGTCGTGCACTCGATGGACCACTCCCACAACGGGTGACATGGACTCGGCGTCCACTTGACCTTCCATCATCTGGCGCGTTTGAAGAATTTCTTGCCGGCTCGGGAGAACAAGCAGTCAGCACCACAATGGCCTTTACTCGGCTGTTGAGAAATTTGGCGCGTGATGAAAAATTCGGTGCTCGCGTTGTCCCGATTATTCCCGACGAAGCACGAACTTTCGGCATGGATTCACTGTTCCGAGAACAAAAGATTTATGCCGCCCAAGGACAAAAGTATGAGCCTGTCGACCATGACTTGTTGTTGTCGTACGCCGAGTCTGCGCAAGGACAAATACTTGAAGAAGGAATTACAGAAGCCGGTGCGATGTCGAGCTTCATCGCAGCAGGAACCAGCTATTCCACGCGTGGTGTCCCAATGGTTCCGTTCTACACCTTTTATTCAATGTTCGGATTTCAACGCGTGGGTGATCTCATCTGGCAAGCAGCCGATTCGCGCACACGCGGATTTTTAATGGGCGCTACCGCTGGGCGAACGACTCTGATGGGAGAAGGACTGCAACACCAAGATGGACACAGTCTCTTGTTGGCGTCAACTATTCCTGCGTGTCAGGCATACGACCCTGCATTCGCCTATGAAGTTGCTGCCATCGTGGAACATGGTCTGCACAAGATGTACGGCGATAACCCCGCAGACATTTTTTATTACATCACGTTGTACAACGAGAACATGGTCATGCCAGCACGCCCAAGCCACGTCTCCACTTCAGACATCATCAACGGTGTGTATCGATTCTCGACCGACGATCAACCGAGTGATGCGACAGTTTTGTTTTCGGGAACCTCGTACATCGCAGCACACTCTGCTGCAAAAATCTTGAAAGAGACCTACGACATCACTGTCGATCTCTGGTCTGCCACCTCATATAAGTCGCTACGAGAAGATGCGATGGAGGTGGAGCGATGGAACCGACTTCATCCCACCGACGAAGCACGTGTGTCACTTGTAGAGGAAAAACTCGGCGCATCGACAACCCCCATCGTCGCCGTCAGTGATTTCATGCGCATCGTGCCAGAACAAATTGCCAGCTATCTCCCCCGCCGACGCTTCCTCGCCTTGGGTACAGATGGAATGGGCCGCAGCGACACGCGAGCAGCACTGCGACGTTTCTTTGAGACCGATGCTGAACACATTGTGATTGCAGTACTCACAGTGCTACTCGGGACCAAAGGCGTGACCACAGAGACCATTGCATCGGCAATCAAAAATTTCGGAATTGATCCCGACATCACCTACGGTCTGTCGCGAGACTAGAACCTAGAAAAGGAGTGCTTATGGGAACTTTGTACATCACCGGAAATCCAGACTCGGACACTCTTCTCAATTCGAATGGAACCGCTCTTCTCATCGGCATGTTGCTTGACCAGCAAGTCCCCATGGAATGGGCATTCAACGGTGCTTTCACTTTGAAACAACGTCTCGGACATCTCGATCCCCGTCACATCGCCGATATGGATCCCGACCAATTTCTTGCTGTGTGTCTCGAAAAGCCCGCGATACATCGCTTCCCCAAAGCCATGGCACAACGCATCCAAGGTATGTGCGCCATCATTGCCGAAAAGTACAAAAACAAAGGCGACAACCTTTGGAAAGGGGTCGCCACTGGCGATGAACTTTTCGCTCGGTTGCGAGAGTTGCCCGGCTTTGGTGAAGAGAAAGCACAAATCTTTATTGCCCTCCTCGCAAAAAGATTCGACGTGCAGCCCGATGGTTGGAAGAAAGCTGCTGGAGTATTCAGCGACAAGAACCCTCGTACCGTTGCAGACATCACCTCTCCCGAAACACTATTGAAAGTCCGGGCCTGGAAGAAAGCCGAAAAGGCCGCTGACCGCGACAAACAATCTCGTCCACTTCCTGCGAAGAAGTCGGTCGCAAAAAAATCATCCATTCAGAAAAAAGCCACAAAGAAGTAACACGTGACCACACTCATCACTGGTGGCGCAGGCTATATCGGCTCCATCACAACACGACTCATTCGCTCCACTGGTCGTGCTGTCGTTGTACTTGACACTCTCGAAAATGGACACATCAAAGCAGTCGGTGATGCACCTTTCGTGCAAGGAGACATCGCCGACACAGACCTCGTGACGTCCAT
>JBEDHS010000137.1:0-4638 GCA_041173945.1 Actinomycetota bacterium | reverse complement strand
TTCTTGGGTTCCTGCACGATGTCGCAGACGCCGCAGCCGACATCATTGATGAATTAGGCCAGTGGTCGTTCACCGGGCATCGAGAAGGTCAATATGACGGCGATGTCGCAGTTGATGAAGTCGTCGTCGATATGTGCGAAGCCGCAGGGTTTTTTGTTTTGAGTGAGGAATCTGGAGCGGGCGATTTGGTGTGGCCGCTACAAGATGACCGCATGCTCCTCGTTGTTGACCCAGTTGACGGTTCCACAAATGCAAGCAAAGGTTTGCCATGGTTTGCCACGTCACTGTGTGTCGTTGATCGTGATGGTCCACGTGTCGCATTGGTAGCCGAACAATCGGGGAGTGAAACGCGTTATGCGGCCATTCGCGGTGCGGGGGCAAATGTCGACGGCATTCGCTTGCGCGTCACACCCAATTCCAATCCGGCATCGGCTGTCATCGGTGTGAATGCTTTGCCTGCACCAACCCATGGATGGTGGCAGGTACGAGCCATGGGGGCTGCATCGCTCGATATCTGTGCCGTCGCCAGGGGTGGGCTTGATGGTTATATCGATTTCGACGGATTGGGTGTCTGGGATTATCTGGCTGCAGTGCTGGTGTGTCAAGAGGCTGGTGTTCTGGTGGCAGAAGCCGAGAACAGGAATCTTTTCACGATTGATCCCGATGAACGCCGTCGTCCAGTTGTGGCGAATTCAGACAACATCTTGACGTCACTCAGTCGAGCACAGCGAGCCAAGTGAACTGGTTCACTACCGCAAGTAGTCGCGCAACAACGCTGGCTTCAGGCCATCGTTCTTAATTTTTTTCAACAAAAGTTCCAAGGTCGGGGCGACAGAGGGGATGTAGTGCATCAAGATGATGTCGCCTCGTTCGAGTTTGCCGCCTGGGATACGGAGTTGACCTTTTTCAGCAATGGCGTTCCACATCACGATGTGTTTCATTCCGCATGCTGCTACAGCTGCTCTTGTCTTTTCGTTCCAGTTTCCGCCGGGTGGGCGAAAGAAAACTGGCGAAACACCAGTGGTCTTTTTCAATTGCCTATTTGCTCCACATATCTCTCTTTTTTGACCAGCAACAGATAATGGGGTCATGCTGCGGTGAGTGATCGTGTGGTTTTCAAACGTCATGTTCTTCTTCGAGAGAAACCATTTTTTGTCGCGCTCCACAAGGCGAGGCATCGCAAACGTTGTGATGGGTACTTTGTAACGCCGAATAATCCGAGCCAACTCAGGAGTGGCATAGAAGCCATCGTCAATCGTGATGAAGACCACTTTGTCGCGCGTTTTTACGTTGTAGACGACCTTGACATCTGATTTTTTGATGACGGGCGGAATTGTCGTTGTTGTCGTCGTTGCGTCGGCAGGATCACTCTCTTGCTCTGTTGCTGAAACATTCCCAGTTGCGACAACGAGAGATGTCATCACAAGACCACATGCGACGAAAACATGACGCAGACGAATAGCAAAATCTCGAGAAGAAGTGGATGAAGAAAAGGTGTTCACGGGCGTTCATTCGATAGAAGAGAGAGTCATTGCTTTTTGATGATGCTGTAATGTATCCCAATGAGGTGCTCGCCGAAGACTTTCCACAGGGTATTGTCATCACGTTCACTTGGTATTTCTGATGCAACGTTGAGGCTGTCATGATCGCAGTGACTGATGCATTTTCCGATACCGCAATTGTGCTCGCGATTGCTGCAGTGGTCGCATTTGTCGCGGTTCGCGCGAAACAACCGTTGATTGTTGCATTTATTGCAGTCGGAGTTTTGGTTGGTCCCTCTGTTTTGGACCTTGTGGATGGGAATGAATCAACTGCTCTCTTGGCCGAAATTGGACTTGCAGTGTTGTTGTTCTTGGTGGGCTTGAAACTAGACATTCAATTAGTGCGTGAAACAGGCAAAGTCGCGTTCTTTGCCGGACTTGGACAGGTGTTCTTTACCTCGCTCGTAGGATTCTTGCTGTCCCTATTGCTCGGTATGACAATCACTGTCGCAATGTTTGTGGCGGTGGCTCTGACTTTTTCATCCACCATCATCATCGTCAAGTTGTTGTCCGACAAGCGCGAGTTGGACAAACTTCACGGTCGTATTGCGCTGGGAATATTGATTGTGCAAGACATCGTGGTTGTTCTCTCAATGTTAATTCTGAGCAGCCTGGACGCAGAGTCGACTGCGTCGATTGGTCGAGAGATTGGAAAGTTGTTTCTCAGTGGAACTGCATTGGTATTGGGGCTGTGGATACTGATGCGCTTTGTGCTTCCTAAAGTTATGGTGTTAGTCGCATCGTCACAGGAGTTGTTGATTGTGTCGGCGATCGCTTGGGCAGTGGCGATTGCTGCTCTGAGCGATTGGGTGGATTTTTCAGTCGAAGTCGGGGCGTTCCTCGCGGGCTTTGCACTTGCTCCGACTCCCTATAGAGAATCAATCGCATCATCGTTGTCGGGTTTGCGCGATTTTCTCCTCCTATTTTTCTTCATTGAACTCGGTTCACAGATTGATTTTTCAGCCATTGGTACTCAAGTTCCCGCGGCGCTTGTTTTGTCGCTGTTCGTGCTCATCGGGAAACCAATCATTGTGATTGCGATTATGAGTTTGATGCGCTATCCCAGTCGCGTGTCGTTTATGTCTGGTTTAGCCTTGGCGCAAATCAGTGAGTTCTCATTGATATTGATTGCACTTGCTCGCGATTTAGGACACGTCGAAAATGAATCCGTCGGTTTGGTGACCTTGGTCGGGCTCATCACCATTGGTGTTTCGACGTACATGATTATTTATTCGGAGTGGATTTTTGAAAAGGTTGCTCCTTTCTTGAGAATCTTCGAACGAAAAAATGGACTCATCACGGATGCTGAAAATAGTGAGAATCGTTTTGACGTCATCGTGTTTGGTTATGGTCGATTTGGTCGTCATCTTGTTGAACATCTAGCAAAGGCGAATCACAGGATTCTTGTCATCGATTGGGATCCGTTTGGTTCTATCGCTCTAGAGGATGAGAAAATCTCTGAAAATGTCACGTTGTGGTACGGGGATGCAGATGACCCGGAATTTCCGAGCACCTTGCCTTTGCAGAATGCACGCTGGATCGTCTCAACGATTGCGCGATCTGATGTAAATATGACGCTTGCTCGGTCGTTGCGTCGTTGGGGTGCCAAGGGCACGATTGCGGTGACAGCGTTAGCAATTTCCGATATCGAAAGACTCAATGTGGGAGTGACTGAAGGCTGTATTGACCTGGTGTTACAGCCCTTTGATGACGCAGCAGATGACGCGATTGCTCAAATAATCGGCCATTCCAAATAGATAATGACCGTGGCGTCGGGTGTACTTCGTTGGTATCGTCAGTAGTCCCGTAGCGGGCGTTTAGCTCAGTTGGCTAGAGCATCTCCCTTACAAGGAGAGGGTCGGGGGTTCGAGTCCCTCAACGCCCACCACTGAGATGCCAAACCCAAGTGCGACTTGGGCTTTGGCATCAACTGCTCTGGCGAACAGAGTTCGTGTCGTGTGAGTTGAGCCTCTCCTTTCCACTAGGAGACATACACATGGACACCTCGTTTCTACGAGAGTTTCAACTGGATTGGCAACTCACAGGTAAAGCGCATCGGACTGCATCTGACTACGTCACTGCAGTCCTCGTATTACTGAAGCAGTATCCAGAGCCAACACTCGCCGATGTGAAGCAATGGATTGCATCTACATCGTCAGTGTCAACACAACGTAAGCGCGGACAAGCCGTCAGAGCAGTAGGTAAGTGGGCAGAGGAACAGCATTATGAGCTATTCACATGGTGGCGACAAGTGCCCCTCATCAAAGAAACTGCAATGCCACAGACAACATTGACAGAAGGCGACTATCGACTGGCTCTATCGACGTTATGAGCCCCTAGCGAAACAATGCCATCCCTCACACACGACCCCGGGGCAATGGTGGGGGTAACCGAATCAGTCCGACCAAGAATTTCCGACTCCGAGTTGGTGCGAAGTTTTCTCGGCCATTCATGGAAATACGTTCCTAATCTTTGGAGAGTTGACGAATTCTTTTAATTTCTTAAAACAACTAAATAACTTTCTGCAAGCAGAAGAAACCGAATTGGTACTCTCGTTACTAATGCGTATCAAACATCTCTCATTCTTCTTCGCCACCAGCTTTTTGGCTGTCTCCGTCATGACACTTTCTGTAGGGCCTGCATCTGCACTGAGCGCAAAGTCCAAACCCAGTAGGCCAGTGTTAGTAAAAGTCTCAACTAAAAAGACGAGTTCCAGAACAGCCACGGTCACCGTGAGATTCACGCCCCCTCAAGTGCATAAAAGTGCGCAACTCCTGTCGAGTGAGGTAAAAGTCGGTGGAAAGGTCTGTACCGCTAAGAAGACTTCAAAGACTTGCTCTGTAAAAGGCATCAAGTTAAATTCCGTGGTCAAAATCACGGTCAGAAGCAAGAACAAGAATGGTTTTGGCAAGTCGACCAAGTCCATCAGTTATCGAGTCAAAGTCGGAAATAATTGGACAAGTTCGCCCTCACAGGTGCTGACATCCCCGGCTAAACCGCCTGTTCTAGTTGACTTGGCTAAAACTGGTGTCCTGAATACAACTCAGGTCAAATTGGCAAAGGTGATTGGGGTTGTGTCAGGTCAACTCTCGTCAAT
>JBEDHS010000136.1:0-8161 GCA_041173945.1 Actinomycetota bacterium | reverse complement strand
TTTCAGGGTCAAGCATCAAGATTGCATGCACTGAAGCTGGCTTGAACTATGCACCTGCAATTTCTGAAACCGCGCGCCGCAAATACGAAGAGGACTATTTGATTGAGTGGCGCGGCAAATTGGTACGCGCCGAAGCACACTTGAAGCGCGGAAAGAAAGCCCATCTGGTGCGCATGCACGTGTATTTCGACAACGAGACCCAACAAGTGGTCGTCGCCTACATCGGCAGACACCTACGAGATAAGGGCAGTCCGACTTAAACCAGAACGTATTCGCCCAACAATCGCGGCGCACCGCCATCTGCTGTGGCGACAATTTTTTCGTCGACTAATTTTCGAAGATGTGACCACACACTGCGTCGAGCAGGACGATGAAGCCGAACATCGACTTGTGCGTACAACACTTTGACAATCCCAGGAATTGTGTTGTTCCCTTGGGCAATCTGTTGAACAATTTGGCGCTCTCGATCGACGCGATGTTGGAGATACGCCTGCAAAAAAGGCTTCGGATCGGTGACTGGTCCTCCATGAGTAGGCCACAAAATCTGATCATCACGACCAATCACCTTGTGCATCGATTCGAAATATGCCGCCATATCTCCATCCGGAGGAGACACCACTGTTGTCGACCACCCCATCACGTGATCGCCTGTGAACAGTGCTGAATCGACATCCATTGCCACACACAAATGGTTCGATGTGTGACCTGGTGTTGCAACCGCAGTCAACGAAAACTCAGATGAACGAAAGAACTCTTCGCCATCAACCACTGTGATTTCGGGACGAAAAGCAAGATCAATCGTCTCGCGCTCTTCATCATCGTCGTTCTTTTTCTCATTCGGATCTTCCTCCGATGGGTCGTAATCGTCCTCTTCAACGAAGTCGTCGTATACGCGGTGCGGCCCTAGTGCAAAACGTGGGGCGCCGGTTTCCTCGTGTAGCCACTGCGAAAGAGGCGAATGATCCGAATGACAGTGCGTCACAACGATGCCCACAACTTTCCGGTCTTTCAGAGCATTCCACAGCGCATCGCGATGAGAATCGAGAGTCGGTCCTGGGTCAATGACCACAACGTTCTTCGTCCCCAAAATGTATGTGCCAGTTCCGTGATAGGTGAACTTTGATGGATTACGCGCGATGACCCGCTGAATCAGTGGTGCAACGTGTTCGCCGACTGCATATGGCGCCGAATCGATACGTGGCACAAAAGGGATACTCATGATGCGGTGTCCCATTGGCTGATGCGCACTTGTCCCACAACCTTGCCATGACCCAGCACAACTTCGGTGACCGACTCTGGAACATGCGACGTGTCGATATTGAGAAGTGAAAGCGCGTGCAACAAAACAGTGGGGGTTGCACGTCCAGATCCATCTGACATCTTCAGTGCAACTGCGCGACCATCTTTCATCGCTGCCACATAGACCGATTCAGCACCATCTTTTGCACACAAACCAGGAATTGCCCCCACAATCGCGGTCACATGACGACCGGTGCCTCCTACCAAATGAGGAAAACCAGACATCGCCGCGAACACGTGCTGTCCTGCATCTCCGGCATCGCCCACTGCAATGGCGCGTACCCCTCGTGCGAGATTTTCCAGCGTCATCACATGTGCCGGCGCGCCACATCCATCAACGCCAATTGCTGGAGGCTCAGCTCCGGTTAGTTCGGTAATAGTGTGCGTAATTGCTTGTTGAAGTGGATGCTCTGCATGCAAGTAATTCTCTATTGGCCAACCATTGACGATGCACGTTGCCAACATTCCTGCATGTTTTCCACTGCAATTCATCTGCAAGGACGACTTGGCATTGCCCGCGCGAATCGATTGATGAGCAGAATCCACATGCAGTGGGTAATCATGCGTATTCGCTAATGCATCTTCGTTCAAGCCGACCGACGACAAAATCTCACGCACAATTTTCAGATGCACATCCTCACCGTTGTGACTCGCACACACCAATGCGAGATGTTCAGCATCGAGTGTGAGTCCTGCGCGCACCATTGCTACTGCTTGAAAAGGTTTTGTGGACGACCGCGGAAAAATCTGTGTTGTGGCATCTCCAACAGAAAATGCCCGACTTCCGTCACCGTTTAGCGCAACTAGTGCACCAAAGTGCACCGATTCATCAACACCATTACGAGAGACAATCGCCAACGGTGCAAACTGTGCCGCGTGTACTCCGGTCAACTGTTCTCATCCCAACCAGATCGACGTTGTGCACGGGTTACTTTTTTCTTTTTCTGTGGAACAAATGTCAACGGGTCTTCAATGACTTCATGACGAGTACCCCAGGCAGAAATAAGGGCTTGTGCCATCGCCGCTGCAGGTAATGCGAGAATTGCTCCGACTGGTCCAAGTACCGCACCACCAGCAAGTGCGCCACCAAATGCCAACGCTGGGTGAAGTTCCAAGGTGCGAGCAGTCACACGTGGAGCAAAGAAATAGTTCTCCACTTGTTGATACACAAGGATGAAACCAATCACAATGAGCGCATCGATTGGTGACTCGATAAAGGCCAGCAACACCGGCAAGACGCCTGCAAGGTATGTACCAATGACCGGGAGGAACTGAGAGACAAGCCCGACCCACAAGGCCAATGCAATTGGCGCCGGAGTCCCGATGGCTTGGAACGCAATCCAGTGGAAAAAGCCCGAGATGAGGGCGAGAAGTGCACGCGAATACAGGTAACCGCCCGTTTTTGTAATGGCAAGTTCCCATGCGTCTAACACTGCTCGTTGTTGCGAGGCATCAAGACGTGAACAAATAGAACGTCGCAGTCGTGGGCCGTCTGCAACTAAGTAGAAAGCAAACAACAACACAGAAAATATTTGGAACAACACACCCACTGCTTGCACCGACACGTTGAACACATTGCTCTGTTGTGCGTTAATGAACTGTTGCACCGCACCATCTGGGTCGTTTATTTGGTCATTCACTTCACCAGGGTCGATGTTGGTGTTGAACGTGTCGTTCAAGATCTTGACGGTGTCGTTCACATACTGCTCGCTGTTCGACAACAAGTCAGCAACTTGCTGTCCAACGACTGTTCCCATGGCACCAAAGAAAATAAGAGTCGCAGCGATTAATGCCAAAAGAATGAGAGCAGTAGAAGAACCTCGACTGCGGCCTCTGGCAACAAGTTTGTTTACCGCCGGTTCCAAAGCAAGAGCGATGAACAGCGACACCAACAAAAGAATGAGGAAATTGCTGAGTCGGTTAAAGGTAAACCGCACAACGAACGTGGCGAGAAAGGTCAGCCAGAACAGCACGATGGCACGTGGCACCCATTTAGGCATACGACGGCTGTTGTCTGCGGGGGTCTGGCCGGTGATATCGCTCACCTTGTGAAGCGTAGTGGCAGAAAAGGTGACCAATTCGTAGGTGTGCACCCGCTTGTTTGCTGGCACGATGGAGCCATGAGCACAGTCGCGAGCGTCGTGAATGACAAAGTCGAGCAGGTACGACGCGCGCTTGCCGATGCGCTACGCGACCGGGTTGTTGGAGACAACGCCGACCAGAAGCGCGAAGACATTATGTTGGCCCCCGGGGAGCGATGGTTTAGCGACGACAGGCCCATCCACATTGTTCACACCGATGCCTCAATGTTTATTGGTGGCATGCGCGCGCTGTTGTTGCAATCACTTCATCCACTTGCCATGGCGGGTGTTGCCCAACATTCGGACTATCGCTCAGATCCGTGGGGACGTCTTCAGCGCACTGCCGACTTTCTCGCAGCTACCTCGTTTGGCCCAGCAGATCTGGCCGAAAAAACAATCGCCCGTATTCGTGCTGTTCACACAAAAGTTGTGGGCACCACAACAGATGGACGTCCCTACTCGGCGTCAGATCCGCACTTGTTGCGATGGGTCCATGTTGCCGAACTCGACAGTTTCATTGCCGCCCATCGTGCCTACGGTGCACAAAAACTGGATGAAAAAACCTACGACGCCTACGTCGAAGACATGGCTGTGATTGCCCGCAAACTCGGTGTTCCCGCGCCACCAACATCTGTCCAAGGTCTCCGCGACCAACTGATCATGTACCGCTACGAACTAGCAAGTACCCCAGAGTCGCGCGATGCCGCCAAGTACTTGTTACTCACTCCACCGTTGTCGCTCCCCGCGCGCGTTCCGTATTCACTCATCGCGGCCGCAGCTATTGCAATTTTGCCCGCATGGGCACGAAACGATCTACGACTTCCCTATCTACCGGTGACAGAGAAAGCCGTCGTACGACCAATCGGACATGCCATCACCTCAACGATTCGTTGGGCAACCGCAATTGACCCGTTGTCATCTGTCGACGCTGATCAACAATAACGGAGCGAAAAATCAGTCGTCAGAAACTGAAATTGTCACACTGTTGATGACCACGTCTTCGACTGGGCGATCTCCCCGTGCAGTCGGAACTTTTTGCATGGCGTCAACAACATCGAGTCCTTTCACCACTTGACCAAACAGTGAATACGCCGGTGGCAACTGCACACCACTTGGACCGCTGATCAAAAAGAACTGTGAACCGTTGGTGTTCGGACCAGCGTTTGCCATGGCGAGTGAACCGATTTGGTATTGACCAGCTTTTGGCAACTCATCTTCGAAGCGATACCCAGGACCACCGGTTCCAGTACCCGTTGGGTCGCCACCTTGGCACACAAAACCATTGATGATGCGGTGAAAGATGATGCCGTCGTAATAGTGATACGCAGCCAAATACACGAAGTTGTTCACGGTCTTGGGGGCTCGTGCCGCATCGAGCGCAATAACCAATGTGCCCATAGATGTCTCCATGGTTGCGGTGTATCGCTTCGATGGATCAATTCCCATCGGTGGAACAGAGGGAAATTTCTGTGTTTTAGAGGCTGAACCATCAAGTGGAGGAAAGGGCAATGTCATAGAGGCGAGGCTACAAGTGTTCGCCAGATACTCACTGTCACCTACGCTGTTCTTGTGACTCCCGATAGCCCTCTCAACCTTGACGCCATGGAACAAGATCTCAACGACGTGGAAACTGCGCTTGAGCGTCTCGACAACAATTCGTATTGGAACGACGAGGCAACAGGCGAGCCGATCGATGCCACTTACCTAGCCGAGAACCCCACAGCGCGTCGAAATCCAACGCACTAACGGTTGGCTTCGGCGATTTAGTTCTCGCGCAGCTTCGCCAATAGGCGAAGAATTTCCAGATACAGCCACACCAAGGTCACTGTTAATCCGAGTGCGCAGTACCACTCCATGTACGCAGGCAATTTATTTGCAGCGCCTTGTTCAATCATGTCGAAGTCGATGGCCAAAGTGAATGCGGCCAACCCTGCAACAAACACGCTGAACAGAATTCCCATGGGTGATGCATCGCTAATGAACGAGGGCATGCTTCCAAAAATTCCCAATACAAATGAGAACAAATAAAAGGCCATCAGACCCATCATCGCGCCGAAAATAACGCGACGGAACTTGTCTGTTACTCGCACAATGCGGCTGCGATACAACAGCAACATCACGACAAACACGCCCAAGGTCGCACCAATTGCTTGGGTCACGATGCCTTCGTATTGCTCTGAATACGCACGGCTAATCGCACCCAACACCACACCTTCGGCTAACGCATATACAGGTGCTGCATACTTTGCCAAGTGTGGTTTGAAAGTTCCCACCAATACGGCAATCAGTGCAACGACAAATCCACCAATTACCCAACCGAGAGGAATCTGAACAACTTCGCCCGCAACAGGGGCGTCAATGGAAAACCACGTCACAGTTGCAGAAGCCAAAATGAGAACAAGCAACATCAACGTTGCGCTCGCTGTTCCCTTCACAGTCATAATTCCGCCGTCCCATCGCGAGATCGGGCCGTCGCTCATTGGCTCGACAGTGGGTGGTGCCCACGTCTCAGAAGGAGAGGTCGAACCTGACCGGTTGAGATTTCCGAGGCCCATGGCCTTGTCTGTTAACAGTGGGTTTGACATGACAAAACCTTACTTTTCTTTAGGGTTTTTGGCTCGTCACCTCGAAAAAATTTGAATGTTCCGTCTCAGTTGTTGCGCAAGTGGATGCACTCGGTATCCTGCCCATATTCGCCCTCGTGCGCGAGTCGTTATATAAATAGGTGAGGTTTTAGGTGGCAAAAGACAGGATCGATCGCGACGAAGAAGACCTCGTCAGGCTCTATCTCACCGACATCGGTCAGTACACCCTCCTCACCAAAGACGACGAAGTGCGTCTGGCGAAGGCAATAGAAGCCGGAAAGCTTGCCGCCGAAGAAATGGCGCAAAGCACCAACGTGACTGCAACAAAGCGTCGCGAACTACGCAAGGCAATTCGCGATGGCGAAATTGCCGAGCGTGCATTCGTTCAGTCGAACCTCCGACTCGTTGTCTCTATCGCCAAGAAGTATCAAGCCTCTGGTCTTCCGCTTCTCGACCTCATCCAAGAAGGCAACCTCGGCCTTATGCATGCGGTGGAAAAGTTCGACTGGCGTAAAGGTTTCAAATTCTCTACCTATGCAACCTGGTGGATCCGCCAAGCAATTACTCGCGGTATCGCCAACACCGGTCGCACCATTCGCCTTCCAGTCCATGCCGGCGACACCCTTGCTCGTCTGCAAAAAGCACGCTCACGCCTCGAATTGAAGTTCGGACGTCCAGCAACTTTGGCCGAGTTGGCAAAAGAAGTCGAAATGCCAGAGGACAAAGTCACCGAAGCACTGCGCTTTGCTGCCGAGCCGTTGTCATTGTCTGAACCGCTGCGTGAAGATGGCGACGCCGAACTTGGTGATGTCGTTGAAGACCGTTCAGCGGAATCTCCGTTTGAAACTGCAGCAACAGCATTGCTTCCCGAAGAGATTCAACGACTTCTTGCTCCACTCGATGAACGAGAGCGTGAAATCTTGCGCTTACGTTTCGGACTCGACGGAAGCGGAGAAGGTCGCACACTCGAAGAAGTAGGCGAACACTTCAATCTCACTCGCGAGAGAATTCGTCAAATTGAAGCTCGCGCAATGAGCAAACTGCGTCACCCATCGTCAGACACGGGTGCTCGCGACTTGTTATCGGTCTAAATTCTTCTAGATCTCAACTGAGCCAACCGATAGTTGTTGACGCGGAAATGCAATTCGCACCACTCCGTCGATAACAGCAACTATTCCTGCGCCAGCCATTAAAGGAATCGCGATGCGTGCAAGCCATTCTTGCGAAAGACCAGGCACATATGCAGCGCGTACTTGATCGGAACATAACCACGCAGTCACTACCAAAGTTGCACCAGCGCCTGCATTCAGCGACATCGCAACCAAACCACCGTTCTCTGCACTCTTAGGCAGCAACGCGATGGCGGCAATAACACTTGCAGCCAGAGAGAACAGCATGAGGACCGGAGTAACCCGTGCGCCATCAGGAAGTCCAAAATATTCTGCGATGCCCACGAAGAAAGCACACACAGAAATTCCTGCAATCGCAAGGTAAAACAGTCGTCGCGCACGTAACGCCGCCAACGCAATAAGAACTGCGCCTACCACACCAATAATCCACCACGCAGGTGATGCTTTGTCGCGAAGATACAACGTTCCCGAAATAGAGGTATCAACACCATCGACGACCATCGGAATAGTGAACGCTTGCACCGTTCCCTTGTCGTCAATTGTTGCTGGACGTAGCGGACTCATCCAATGAGAGCGATGATCGTGCCACATCGCAACACCATTTGTCGCAATGGTTCGCCACTGTGGAACATCGGATGCAACAAATGACGACAACTCAACTCGCCCATAACGCTCCGAGTTCAACAAGGTCGTCATCGATCCATCGTTGACTTGCACCACGCCGTTTGTATCGATACGTAAATACGGCTCACTCTGATATCCCGGAACCTCGACCGCAACTCCCCGGGACTCGAGGCGAACGTAGGTATCTGCACCCACAATCGATACAGATACTCCGTCGGGTAACGCGGGCGAGATGGATTCAATAATGGACACAGTGTCGCGAGGCTGGACCGCATCACCAGAGCCAATATGGGCTGGGGCCACGGGCAGCAACGACAAAAGCCCAATCAGAAACCGCACGTCTCCAACGGTACCTCGCTGTGGCTCATCGTTCCCTAGTCTGTGTCGATGACCCCATTGCACAATGATCTTGTCCTACTTGTCAGCGACAATGTGTGGCAGC
>JBEDHS010000135.1:0-2789 GCA_041173945.1 Actinomycetota bacterium | reverse complement strand
AATTGATGTTGTTCATGAATCTGTGATTGGCGACGATGAACGGTTGATTGACCACGACGAGTTGCTGCATCGTCGATGACATCATCATGGAACAATGCCATCGCATGAACGAGTTCAATAGCTGCGCCGAGCCGAAGAGGCGTTTCGATTGCAGGGTCTCCACCAGCTGCAACCCAACCCCAATAGCAAAACTGTGGGCGGAGCCGTTTCCCGCCTCCGAGAACGAGAACATCGATCTCATCAAAAATCATTGTGGTGTAATCAGATTCAGTATTCCAATGACCACGATGCCTGTCGATCGATTGCGCCAAAATTTCATTGACCCGATGGATCAACTGCGTCAATTCCATCTCAGACATGGTGATTAATCGTCTTCATCATCAAAATCATCATCTTCTTCGTCGTCTTCATGCACATATTCAGCCAGATCTGCGACAAGTGCATCGACAGTCATTTGTGCAGATGAGACCCGATCGCTGCACCAGTTAATAAGGAATGAAGCGCGTTCCACCTTGGCGGACAACACATCGACATCGACAGTGTTCGAATCGAGCTCTGAAAGAATTGCTTCCACTTCTTTCATTGCTTCGGCATAGCCCTTTGGCTCTCCGTCAGACTGCTTCTTTGCTGCCATTACTTTTTCTCCTCTACGGTGCTGACGAATCGCCCACCGGCTACTGTCGTTTCAATCGTGTCGCCCACCGAAACGTCATCGAGTGTGCGAATAATTTGCCCTGTTGCGGTGCGAGTAATGCTCCACCCACGAGCCAAAACGGTTGCTGGGTCCAACAAACGTAGAGACGTCCGGTTCATCTCTATGCGTTGTTGTGCACGCTCCAAAATCAGTTTGGGACGTGTCTTAAGCCTCTCCACACACATTCCGATACGTGTCTGGGCGCGCTCTAACGATCGTTCGGTCACACGTCGCAATTCCCCAGCCGTCCACGACAAATTCCCCATGAATTCTTCGACATATGCAATGACAGCCTTTGCACATGCAGTGGGTGTTTTATGTGCAGTGTGTGCAATGACATCTGCGATGCTTGTGTCGATTTGATGACCAATTCCGGTGAACACCGGGTGGGCACATCGAGCGATGGCGTGAGCAATACGTTCATCATCAAATGCTCCAAGATCCCCCTTGGAACCGCCACCACGCATCAAGAGAACAAGATCTATGTCGTCTCGACGCGACAAGGTATCGAGAGCCGCGACAATTTGTGGTGGCGCATCATCGCCTTGCACTCGCACGTCGACAAAGAAAATTTGAAACCCGATGCCTGATTCCAACAAGGTTTGTTGAGCATCGGCCCAACCAGCAGCTTGGCTTGACGACACAACACCCAGACGTAACGGAACCATGGGGATTGGTAGCCGTTTATTGGGTTTATCGACACCACGTTCAAGTAACGACTTCAATAACGCTTCTCGTTGCGCCGCAATATCGCCGACCGTGAATTGAGTGTCGATATCGGAAACAATGATGTTCAGTTTTCCGAAAGGTCCGTAGTATTCGGGCCGCCCATACAGGCGCACTTTCAAACCGTCTTTTAGTTCGATTCCTTGCTGGCGCATCTTGGCTTGCACATTTTTGAGCGGACCAGAAAAAAGGTTGATACTCACTTGAACTTTTTTGCCATCAACATTTTCAACCAATGAAAAATACGCGTGTGGGTTTGGCCTCTTGAAACCTTCGATTTCTCCTTCAATCCACACACCTTCATCGAAAGATGCTTTGAGCACTCGGTTCAAGATGGTGGCGAACTGGCCAACAGAAAAAGAGGGAACTCCATTGAAGTATTCAATCTCGGCGGCCATCACCACACCCTAGACAGCCGGTGTGGCGATACCGAAAGATCCTCCGGCACGAACCTGGGAGGCATACATTCCATCAAGAACCATGAGTTCATCGTGGGTGCCTTGCTCGACAATGCGGCCTCCGTCAAGAACGACAATTCGATCTGCATCGCGAATTGTGGACAAGCGATGCGCGATGACCAACGCAGTTCGTCCATGAAGTGCAGCATCAAAAGCTTCCTGTACGAGAGCTTCATTCTCGTTGTCGAGATGGCTTGTGGCTTCGTCCAAAATGATGATTGCAGGGTCTTTCAATAACATGCGTGCAATTGCGAGTCGCTGTTTCTCCCCACCAGAAAGTCGGTATCCACGCTCTCCCACCACGGTGGAATATCCATCGGGAAGTTGAGAAATAGTGTCGTGAATACGCGCCGCACGACATGCCTGAATCATCTCTTCTTTTGTCGCCGTTGGTCGTGCGTACTTCAGATTTTGTTCGATTGACTCATGGAATAAATGTGGATCTTGTGTCACCACACCAATCGCATCATGCAGGCTGTCTCCTGTGAGATCTCTCACGTCAATGCCATCAATATAAACACCACCCGACGTCACGTCGTACAAACGAGGGACCAGTGTTGCCAAGGTACTTTTTCCTGCTCCACTGGATCCAACGACAGCAACAGTCTCACCAGGTGCGATATGAAGCGAAAGGTGTGTGATGACATCAACATCGGGATCTGACATTCCTGCACCAGGAGTCTCCAATGAACCAACAGACACCGATGCTGCCGACGGATAACGGAAACTGACGTCGCGGAATTCAATCTCTCCACGAGGATTCACCAAATCGACTGCACCTGGTTTGTCGTAGATGGCAACAGGCGCATCAAGAACTTCAAAAACACGATCGAATGACACAAATGCTGTCATCACTTCAACACGGGCATTGGTGAGACCCGTCAATGGTTGGTAGATGCGTTGCACAAACG
>JBEDHS010000134.1:0-4224 GCA_041173945.1 Actinomycetota bacterium | reverse complement strand
CATTCTGAGTGGGTAGAGCGAGTAAACACCTTGTTGCGCGCAGCTCGTATCGGAGGTGTGCGTTGGGTAACTCTGTTACCGCATCATGGTCAAGAGTTCTCAGACATTGAACGTCGCCAATACGTCGAAAGACTTGGCGTGAATGACAAAGACTCTTCTCGCAAGATCACCACGGTTGCGTCAGGTCTGAGTGATCGTTACGTCTTGCAAGACGATTCAGGCACGACAGTGATTATTGATCCACGTCCCGATGGTCATGAGCGATTTGCTGGCATTGTTGAGGCATTGCGACGAGATGGTGTTGATCCTTCTACTTTGACCGAAGAGACTCTCTCTCGTGCGATTTTGAAACCGGCAGAGATAGAGCCTGATTTGGTGGTCGTTCTTGGCCCGCCTGATGTCATCCCTGATTCCATGGTGTGGGAGTTGGCCTACAGCGAACTTGTCTTTCTTGATTTGGGTTGGGGTCAGTTGACGTCAAGTCATCTCGAGCTTGCAATTGACGATTTCACAAGACGGCATCGCAGATTTGGTGGCTTGGATTCGTGAGTACCTACCGAGACCATGCAGTGGTTCTTGGATCACATAAGTTTGGCGAGGCAGATCGTGTAGTGATTTTGCTCACCAAAGAACACGGCAAAGTGCGAGCAGTTGCCAAGGGTGTGCGCAAAACTAAATCATCCATTGGTGCTCGTCTTGAGCCAATGAGTCTTGTTGATATCTCTTTGCGTAAAGGTCGAGACCTCGACACCGTTGATCAAGTGCGTCTGGTACAGCCGTTAACACACTTGCGAGGCGATTTCGATCGGCTGCGGCAAGGGCTGTCGATGGTGGAAGCGATGAATAAGGTCGCACCCGACCGGGAGCCAGTCGAACATTTGTACAACTTGTTGACACGAGCGTTGTTGTTCTTGGATCAACAAAATTCCCCGTTGATGCTGGCGTCTTTCTTCTGGCGTTTGATTTGCCTTGAAGGCGGTATGCCCCAATTGCATCAGTGTGTTCATTGCGGCGAGAGCGACAACCTGAAGTATTTCGACGTTCTAGAGGGGGGTGTTCACTGCGCATCGTGTCATCAAGGGCTTCCGATTTCTGAATCTGCTCTCGAGATTGTGCGATGGATTATCGGCGGTCGAATGAACGACGCACTTGCTCTGGAAGAGTCCACTGCGGTTCATGAAGTGAATCATCTCGCGATGGAGGCCATTGAAATACACCTAGAGCGACGACTGAAGAGTCTGGGTGTGTTTGACCGGCACTTGTAGGCTTGGAACCTATGCCTGCCCAGGACCTCGACCAAATTGTCAATCTCTGTAAACGTCGCGGATTTGTCTATCCCAGCGCGGAGATTTATGGAGGTTTTCGTTCCTCTTACGATTACGGTCCGCTTGGTTCGTTGATGCTGAGAAACGTCAAAGAGGCATGGATTCGGACGATGGTTCAGCAGCGAGACGATGTCGTGTTAATTGATGCGGCAATTCTTGGGCCCCCACAGGTTTTCGAAGCATCTGGCCATCTCGCGAATTTCTCGGATCCACTTGTTGACTGCACCGTCTGTAAGCGACGATTCCGGGAAGATCATCTCGACACCAGAGACTGTCCCCAGTCGATGAAAGGTTGTTCTTTCACCGAGGCTCGCGAGTTCAACTTGATGTTCAAGACCACCGCAGGACCGATTGAAGGTTCGGGCGCCCATGTGTATCTGCGCCCAGAGACTGCACAGGGAATGTTCGTCAATTTCGCAAACGTGTTGCAGACCTCGAGGAAGAAACCTCCTTTTGGAATCGCTCAAGTCGGTAAGAGTTTCCGGAACGAAATCACTCCAGGAAATTTCATCTTCCGCACACGCGAATTCGAACAAATGGAACTTGAATTTTTCGTCCCTCCTGCAGAAGGCCCACAGTGGTATCAATACTGGTGCCAGGCGCGACTTGATTGGTATGTGGAACTTGGTATCCCCAAAGAGATGTTGCGTATTCGTGCCCATGATGCAGACGAGCTGTCTCATTATTCTGCTGGCACAAGCGATGTTGAATTCCTCTTTCCGTGGGGCTGGGGAGAACTGGAAGGCATCGCCCAACGCACCGATTTCGACTTGAACCAACACAGTCAACATTCAGGTCAAAAGTTGGACTATTTCGATCAGGCCACCAACGAGCGATACGTTCCCTACGTCATCGAACCTGCCGCTGGTGCAAACAGAACCATGGCTGCGTTCTTGTTAGCTGCATATGACGAAGATGTCGTCAATGATGAGACTCGGACGGTTTTACGTCTTCATCCACGACTTGCTCCCTACAAGGTGGCGGTGTTGCCATTGTCGAAGAAAGACACTTTGACGCCATTGGCAAAGGAAATCTATTCGACGTTGTCTCGTCGTTACATGTGTGACTACGACGAGACACAAGCGATTGGACGTCGATATCGACGTCAGGACGAAATTGGAACTCCACTATGCGTCACTGTCGACTTCGACTCACTCGAGGACAATGCGGTGACGGTACGTCACCGGGACTCGACCGAACAGGTGAGAGTGGCTATTGCTGATCTCGAGCACGAGATCTCGGCAATTCTTGGTTTCTAGCCGCTGTGGCGTGACGTGTAGTTTTGACATACGGGATGAGAGGTCCTGTGAGGAAATGAGGTTTCTATGAGCACTGTTGGTCTTTTGGCAAAATTGCCCGCAGCAGAAGGTAAAGGCGCGGAGTTGGCAGAAGCCTTCAAAGCAGCATTCGAACACGTCAACAAGGAATCGGGGACGCGTTATTACATCTTGCATGCTGACGCAGCGAATGCCGATGTGTTGTGGGTGTACGAGTTGTACGAAAACCAAGAAGCTGCAAATGCTCACATGACTGCAGATTGGTTCGCGCCCTTTAGCAAGACATTGGCTCCGTTTCTCGGCGGTCGACCAGAGATGCACTTCTTGACACCAATCCAAGGCAAAGGCCTGTAGAGATCTCTGCATGACCGCCACATACCTTGACAACATCTTGGCGTGGCATCGACAACGTGCAGATGCAGATACTCGTTCAGTGGATGAATTGGTGTCTGCAGCAATTGCTGTTGATTCGAGGCGGGGTTTTCGTCAGCATCTAGCCACAAGCGGTCACCTTGCGGTCATTGCTGAGATAAAGCGACGGTCACCGTCTAAAGGTGATTTGTTCATCGATTTGAATGCGCGTGATCTGGCGAAGCTGTACGCCACGGGGGGAGCCGCGTGTCTGTCCGTACTCACGGACACGGCTCACTTTGCTGGCTCTGTCCAGGATCTTCAAGATGCACGAGCGGCATGCGAATTGCCTGTTTTGCGCAAGGATTTCACGGTGTCGGTGAAAGACGTGTGTGATGCAAAGTTGATGGGCGCTGACTGTGTCTTACTCATCGCAGCAGCGTTGGACGACATTGCACTTCGTGATTGTTTGTCGATTGCTCGTGTGGTGGGCATTGATGCTCTTATAGAAATTCATGACGAGCGTGAATTAGCGAGGGCGCTTGAACTTGGTGCTGATCTTGTTGGAGTGAATCAACGCGATCTGGTGACATTTCACGTTGATCAGGAACGTGCGGTCCGAATGGCGGCCTTATTCCCCGATGATGTCGTAGCGGTGGCCGAGTCTGGTGTTCGTGGTCGCGACGATGCGCTGGCATTGCGCGAGGCAGGCTACGACGCAGTCTTAGTGGGCGAACATCTCGTGACCGCGCCTGATCCTGTGGCAGCTTTGCAAGAATTAATTGTTCCTTAAAGGTGTTGTAGAGGCTCGAAAGAATGTCGGCTTGTCGTCAAAGAAACGACTACCGTACGTAACGTGTTCGTGAAAATTTGTGGCATCACGAATGAAGATGATGCGCTTCTTGCTGTGGCTTTAGGAGCTGATGCTCTGGGGTTTATTTTTGCTCCATCACCTCGCCAGATGGTCGCAAAAAAGGTGTACGACATAACGCGCCGTATACCTCCTGAAATTCTGACAGTGGGCGTCTTTCGTGATGAACATCCGCAACGCGTGATTGAACTGACCCACCAAGCCGGACTAAAGGCTGCTCAACTACATGGACATGAATCTCCAGACGATGTCCGTGAGGTGATGACACATGTGCGCACTGTCATTAAGGCAGTTGCGGCAGGTTCGGTGGATGTGCGTAACGCCAAAACATTCGGTGCCTCGATGGTGTTGTTGGACGCACCTGCACCGGGTTCAGGAAAAGTGTTCGATTGGAAAATCG
>JBEDHS010000133.1:0-25381 GCA_041173945.1 Actinomycetota bacterium | reverse complement strand
ATCTCCATACTTGTCGCCAAAAAACGCAATCGCTCCAGAAGCAAGTGCTTCTTCTTTGGATGTCTCAAAAGCATCCACTGCAGAGTTCGCCAGTACTTCAGCATTTGCAAGGGACTCGATTTTCGCAATCTCATCGGCCGTGAGGGCCTCGTAATGACTGAAGTCGAATCGGAGCCTGTCTGGTGCGACCAAAGAGCCCGCCTGTTTCACGTGTTCGCCGAGAACAGTGCGCAACGCCCAGTGCAACACATGAGTACCCGTGTGATTGCGTCGTGTTGCGCGACGAGCCTCCACGTCAATTTCGGCATGGACAACCGCCCCCACAAACGGAGTGCCAGAGACAACTCGACAGACATGTCGACGCAAATCTGGAAGCGCAAAGGTGGTGTCGACAACAGACAATTCAAAGTCAGCGTTGCGAATCGTTCCTGTATCTCCTACTTGCCCACCGCTTTCTGCGTAGAACGGAGTGTGGTCCAAGAAGACTTCAACAGATCCCTCATCACCTTCGACAATGGCAACGATGGTCGATTCTGAAGAGTCACGCACATACCCGACAAAGTCTGTCGTGCCATGTTCTTCCATAATTTCCCGATAAGCCCCTACGCGATCTTCATCGGTGCGACCTGCCTTGCGAGCATTCTTTGCACGTGATCGCTGAATCTCCATTTCGGACTCGAACCCAGTGGTATCGACTTCTACACCACGCTCTGCTGCAATTTCTTGTGTCAATTCGAGCGGAAACCCATACGTGTCATGAAGCAGGAATGCTGACGTGCCAGACACTTGGTCGACTCCCGCCGACAAATCCTGCTCAAGGATCGACAGGCCCGATTTCAATGTGTGACGGAAGCGTTCTTCCTCTTTAGCCAACACTCCGGTGATGAAGTCTTTGTTCTTGACGAGATCGGGATAGGCATGACCCATCACGTCAATAGCGGCCTCTGACATTGCCGGCATCACCAATGACTCTGTTCCCAGCAAGAAAGCATGGCGCACCGCGCGTCGGATAATTCGACGTAACACATAGCCACGATTTTCATTGCTCGGAAATACACCGTCGTTGATCAGCATTGTGGCAGAACGTGCGTGTTCAGCCAACACTCTCAGACTGAAACTTGAACGATCGGTGTAATCGCCGCTGAGGTACTTCGCGCCCGTAGATGATTGTGCTTGTTCAATCAACGGGTACAACACGTCGGTCTCCCATACAGAGTTGACACCCTGTACCAATGTGAGAATTCTTTCGAGACCTGCTCCAGTATCGATGCTCGGTTTCGGAAGTGGTTCACGAGTTCCATCGTGGGATTGGTTGTATTGCATGAACACCAAGTTCCAGAACTCCATGAAACGATCGCCGTGGGGATCGTGAAGTGGACCACCGTCTGGTCCGAACTCTGGACCACGATCGAAGTGAATCTCTGAACACGGTCCACATGGGCCAGTGTCGCCTGCCTGCCAGAAGTTGTCTTTGTCTCCTAGGCGTTGAATTCGATCCATCGGCACACCGACTTGCTCGTGCCACATCGCTTCGGCTTCATCGTCAGATTCATGAACCGTGATCCACAATCGATCTCCATCAAAACCGAACACCTCTGTAACAAGATCCCACGACCATGGGATTGCATCGCTTTTGAAGTAGTCGCCAAAACTGAAGTTGCCCAACATCTCAAAGAAGACAAGATGTCGTTTGGTACGACCAACGTCATCGAGGTCATTATGTTTTCCGCCTGCTCGAACACATTTTTGGATAGTTACTGCTCGCGAATACGGAGCGACTTCGTCACCCATGAAATAGGGCTTGAAGGGAACCATTCCCGCCACTGTGAAGAGAAGTGTCTGATCGTGAGGAATCAAACTCGCCGACGGCACAACCGTGTGCCCACGCTCGGCAAAAAACCCAGAAAAGGCCGCACGAAGCTGGTCAGCAGTTCGAGGAGTTCCGGAAGATGAATTCGAGGCCATGGGAACCCCATGATACTCAGCAATGTGGTCTGGACTGGGGTGAGTTAGTTCTGAGACGGCGAACCTGGTGCCGAAGTGCTCTGGTTGACGAGTCCCTGATTGGCATCTTTTTTCAAGAGTTCAATCAATTTGTCGAACAGAAACTTCACAGCATCGAGTAACGCGTTGAGAATGGACGTCACGGTCAGACGTTCTCCGATTTCTGTCACCTTCCGGCGGGACCACAATGTTGCATAAATCCCACTGATGACTCCGAGTGCGAACCAAAACAGACGACGTATCACAAGATTTTCCTACCGCGGGTCACGAACGCCAGTGTCATGGGCACCACGGTAGTAGTTGTTCACCGTGGTTCCACGTGGGGCAAACTCGGGCGGGTCCGCCGTGGTCGGTGGCGCAGCACCGGTGCGACCTTGGCGAACATCGTCTAAAGCCATCGCGAGGGCATCTGTCACCGCCCGACTTTTCTTCGCTTGACTGAGATGAATCACTGCATGGGCGAGATGGTGTGCGGCCTCTGGCAGGCCCACCTTTTCCACTGCTTGTGCTGCGGCTACTGCCACCAATAAAGCAGTGTGATCTGCCATACCAATATCTTCACTTGCAAAAATCATCACACGACGAGCAATGAAACGTGGATCCTCCCCCGCTTCAATCATGCGTGCCAACCAATGCAACGCGATGTCGGTCTCTCCATGTCGCATTGACTTAATGAAAGCTGATGCGATGTTGTAGTGATCGTCGTTGCCGAGCCGCTGAACTGCGCTACGCAATGCGTTTTCTGCATCAACACGTTGCACGTGAGAGTTCTGACACAGAGTAAGCGCAACCTCAAGTGACGTGAGAGCTTGACGCACATCGCCTGTGGCTCGACGCGCGATGAGAGACACCGCCTCAGACTCGGCCGTTGCTGATTCACGTGCGACTGCGTTATTAAGTGCCGCCACAATGTCATCTTCGCTCACTGGATTCAACGCAAAAACAGAAGAACGACTACGTAATGCCGGGTTCACAGAGAATGCTGGATTTTCGGTTGTGGCCCCCACGAGTGCGATGGTGCCCGTTTCCACGGCATGCAGCAATGCATCTTGCTGATTCGTTGAGAAGCGATGAATCTCGTCGATGAAAACCACGGTGCCCATGCCGTCTAACAACATCCGCGTCTGTGCTCGATCAATGACTTCTCGCACCTCTTTCACGCCAGCCGAGACTGCGGACAATCGTTCAAATTGTTTTTTGGTCGTCAACGCGATGAGTTCTGCAATGGTCGTCTTGCCTGTTCCTGGTGGACCCCACAAAATCACTGATGAAACACGATCGGATTCAATCAGACGTCGAAGTGGTGCATTTTCACCGAGCAAGTGTTGCTGTCCGACCACTTCTTCGATTGTTCGAGGCCGCATCCGTTCAGCTAGCGGTGCGTGTGCGGCGCGACGTTCTTCGTGAACTTGGGCGAAAAGATCGTCAGAGTTCATAGAGAACTACGACGATGCAGGCGGAGGAAGCAGACGCAGACCAAGTTCTGCAAGATGTCCCGACTCGACCGGAGTTGGGGCCGCGGTCATGGGATCTGCCCCACTTTGAGTTTTTGGAAATGCAATCACTTCACGAATGTTTTCTTCGCCAGCAAGAATTGCCGTCAAACGATCGATACCGAAGGCAAAACCTCCATGAGGTGGCGCGCCGTATCGAAATGGCTGCAAGAAGAATCCGAATCGCTTATCAGCTTCCTCATCTGAGATACCTAACACATTAAAAACCCGTCGCTGTAGGTCGGGTTCGTGAATACGAATCGAACCCGAGCCAAGTTCCCAACCGTTGAGCACCAAGTCATACGCGAGTGCACGAACCTTCAGTGGATCGCTGTCGAACAACTCGATGTCATCGGGATGAGGATGACAGAACGGATGATGTCCTGGTCGGGGTGTTCCTGTTACAGGATCGACTCCAACAAAAAGTGGGAACTCGGTGACCCAGACATAGGCAAAAGGACCCTGGTGAACAGGTGGTCGACCTATGTCATTTCGCAGGGTCCCCAACACTTCACAGGTTGTCTCCCATGAGTCGGCAACAATTAACAACAAATCACCCTGGTGAGCGTTCATTGCTTGAGTCAGTGAGGCGATCTCGTCTGCCGACAAGAATTTCGCTATCGGTGATTCGATTGCACCATCTGAGCCGACCTTGATCCAGACCAACCCCTTCGCACCGATCTTTTTGGCTCGTTCGGTCAGCGCATCAAGTTTGTTGCGTCCAAAACTTGCCGCTTCGGGATATGTGGCAGCGTCGACACAAATGCCCTTGATGCTCTCAGCACCTGCGAATGCTTTGAACTCAGTTGATGCGAAAATCTCGGTGAGTTCAACCAACTCCATTCCAAAGCGCAAATCGGGTTTGTCAACGCCAAATCGGTTCATCGCATCGTGCCAGGTGATGCGCTGAATTGGAGGAGGTTCACTCCCCGTCACCGCACGAGCTGCAGCAATAACAGCGCGACCGATATTTTCAAGGACATCTTCTTGCGAAACAAAAGACATTTCAGCATCGAGTTGCATGAATTCATACTGACGGTCGGCTCGCAAATCTTCATCGCGTAGACACTTTGCAATTTGGTAGTAGCGATCAACACCAGAGACCATCAGCAACTGTTTCCACAACTGTGGCGATTGAGGCAAGGCAAAAAATGAACCGGGCTCTTTTCTCGACGGAACAAGAAACTCTCGAGCACCCTCGGGTGTCGATGGCATCAGCAATGGTGTCTCAACTTCGAGAAAACCGTTCGCCTCCATTTCTGCACGAATCGCACTATTCACCACGGCTCGAACGCGCAAATTCTTCTGCATTCGTTCGCGGCGAATATCGAGATAGCGATACTTCAGTCGGATTCCTTCATCTACTTCATCGGCCCGCTGATCAACCGGAAATGGCGGGGGCTCGGCGACATTGAGAACCTCAACAACGCAGTCCCCGATTTCTACTTTTCCAGTTGAGAGATTGTCGTTAATGGTCCCGTCGGGACGTGCACGCACGACACCAGTCACCCGAATGACATATTCACTGCGAACGTCTACGCCGTTATCGACCACGCACTGCACGATGCCTGAGTGATCGCGCACGTCCACAAATGCCAACTTCTCACCGTGTTCGCGACGCCGTGCTACCCAACCACAAATCGACACCGTCGACCCGATGTGGCTCTCGTTGATTGCCCCGCACATATGGGTGCGCATCGATGTTGACTTCATGTGTATGTCCTCCGGGGGGTGCGAGTGCCAATCAGCGAGGCAAGGGTTTCAAGTAAATCAGAATGAGGAACAACTCGCTGTTCAGATGTCTCCAAATGGCGAACCGTATAGGTGTTGTTCGACACTTCATCTGGGCCAATAATGATCGCTATACGCGCGCCACTACGATCTGCCACTTTCATTTGGGCCTTCATACTTCTGTTGTCAAAAGCGCGATCAACATTAAAGCCCTCACGACGCAAAAAATCAGTGACGTGAAGTGCAGACATACCATCAACGACATCGACCACGAACACATCCAATTCCGTCACAACATCGACGAAGACATTTTCTGCATCACATGCCAGCAACGTGCGGTCAACCCCCATCGCAAATCCCACGCCAGGAGTGTGTGGACCTCCAAGGTCTTCCACCAATCCGTCATAGCGTCCTCCGCCACCGACAGCAGTTTGGGCACTATCGAGTGCGGTAGACACGAACTCAAAAACTGTTCGTTGATAGTAATCAAGTCCCCGGACTAAACCTGTGTTGACAACGTACGGAATCGAGAGTCGATCAAGACCCTCTCGCACTTTTACAAAATGCGCGAGTGCATCATCAGACAGAAATTGATCAATGGTGGGAGCATCAGCAATCACTGGCTTGTCTTGAGCACGCTTGGAATCCAAAACACGTAACGGGTTCCTCAGCAACGTCGCACGAGATTCCTCCGATAATGTCTCACTTCGCTCGTCGAAATAGGTCCTCAACGCATCGATATAACGAGCGCGATCATCAGGATCACCCAACGAGTTCACCATCAGTACGACTTGTGATAATCCCAGTGAGCGAAAGAATTGCCACCCAAGTGAAATCACTTCGACATCCAAAAGTGCATCCGTTGACCCGAGAGTTTCAATACCTACTTGATCGAATTGTCGATAGCGACCCGCTTGGGCCTTTTCGTATCGGAAATTCGAGCCCGAGTACCACACCTTCCACGGTGTTGTGGGCCGGTGCTGCACGAAAGCGCGACAGATACCCGCCGTGTGTTCTGGACGTAACGCGATTCGTCGTCCGCCCTTATCTTCGAAGTCATACATCTCTTTGGTGACGACATCTGTTGCATCTCCTAGTCGGAGAAAAACACCGAGATCTTCAAACATCGGCGGAATTACCAACTCATAGCCAGCGGACTCGACAATTCCCGCAAAAACAGCATTCAGCGCACGCCATCGACCCGACTGTGGAGGGAGAATGTCCCGGGTTCCGGGGCTGGTGTGAAACTGTGGCACGACGCCACAGGCTAGTCGGATGACCCGCCGGGAACGGTGCGATATGCGTCGTAGACCCCGTCAATGGACTTAATCACTCGAAGAACAGCATCCAAATGGTTCGGGTCGGCCAACTCAAATTCAAATCGCATTTTGGCCACTCGGTCATTTCCGGTATGAGTCGAACAGGCCACGATGTTGACGTGTTGCTCCGATAACGCGTTTGCCACGTCTCGCAATAAACGGCTTCGGTCAAGTGCGACAACTTCGACACCCGCCGTGAACAGTGCGCCTGGGGTGGCCCGTGACCATTCAACATCAATCATCTTTGTCGGCTCATCAGTGGTCAGCGTCACTGCGTTTGCACAGTCGGCACGATGCACGCTGACACCACGACCCTTGGTGACAAAACCCAAGATGTCATCGCCCGGCACAGGCGTGCAACAACGAGACAGACGGACAAGCACATCTTCCAAACCATCGACATGGATACCGACCGATTGACGCGTGTCTCGATCGTTTCGGTCAACACGCATTGGCATCGCGAGCTGCTCATCACTGCCTTCGCGTCGCATCGCACGACCAATACGTTGTGCAAAGCCTCGTGCAGACACATGATGTTCACCGATTGATGCAAACAAGGTGTCAATGTCGGACATGTTGAGAGCTTCCATCTCCTGCAAGAAAGCATCTGACGTCCAAATCTTTTGTACAGGAAGCCCCTCACGTCGCAACTCTGCGGTGAGTTCTTCGCGACCAGCGTCAACCATGTCTTCGCGTCGCTCTCGCGTGAACCAACTCTTGATCTTCGTCCGTGCTCGTGTGGACTGGACAAATCCCAACCAGTCCCGAGAAGGTCCAGCCCCCTCGACTTTGGAGGTGAAAATCTCGCAGGTATCACCCGAATTCAAACGAGCATCCAATGACACCAAACGTCCATTGACGCGAGCGCCAACACACGAGTGACCCACTTCTGTGTGCACTGCATAGGCAAAATCGACAGGAGTGGAATTGACGGGCAGAGTGATCACACGCCCTTTAGGAGTAAAAACAAAGACCTCTTCTTGTTCAAGGTCGCTCTTTAAATCCGCCATGAATTGATTGGGGTCAGAGATGTCTGACTGCCAATCAATAATTCGATTCAACCAGTCACTATCGCCTGAATCGGTTCCCTGTTTGTACGAAAAATGAGCCGCTACTCCCCACTCAGCACGTTCGTGCATCTCGCGTGTGCGAATCTGCACTTCAAGTGGCTTACCACCAGGACCAATCACCGTGGTGTGCAGCGACTGATACAAGTTGTACTTCGGCATCGCGATGTAGTCCTTGAATCGCCCCACCACGGGTCGCCATTTACCGTGAATAGAACCCAGTGCGCCATAACAGTCGCGCACGTTGTCGACGATGATGCGAATCGCGACAAGGTCGAAGATGTCATCAAAGTCCTTGTCCTTCTGCACCATTTTTTCGTAAATGCTCCAGAGATGTTTCCCACGTCCCGTGACCTCGGCCGTGATGTTCACCTCAGCTAATCGCGAACGAACTTCGGCAATTGCCTTGGCGAGATATACGTCTCTTTCAGGAGTACGAGACGTGACCATATGGTCCAGTTCTGCGAAACGTTTTGGATATAGCGCGGCAAAGGACAAATCTTCGAGCTGCTGTTTTATTTCCTGCATTCCCAAACGATTGGCAAGCGGCGCGTAGATATCGAGTGTCTCCTGGGCGACACGTTGCTGCTTCTCGATAGGAACGCCGGCCAGAGTGCGCATGTTGTGCAGTCGATCCGCAAGTTTGATCACGAGAACTCGCATATCTCGCGCCATCGCCACGAGCATCTTGCGCATCGTCGCAGCTTGTTGTGCTTCTCTCGAGTCGAACTGCAGTCGTTCTAGTTTTGTGACTCCATCGACAAGCGATGCCACTTCATCACCAAAATCACGATGCACATCTTCAAGAGTGATCTCGGTATCTTCCACTGCGTCGTGCAACAGAGCCGCCGCCAGCGATACTTCATCCAATCCGATGTCGGCAACAATTCGTGCGACTGCGATGGGATGATTGATGTAGGCCTCACCTGATGATCGCTGCTGGCTGATATGGGCAATACGAGCCGCTTCGTACGCACGATTGACCATCGCCACAGAACCCTTTGGGTGTCGACGGCGATATGACGTCAACAACGGTGCAAGTTCTTCAACGGGCGCGCTATGGTGCCGCCTCCAAGGAAGGACGCGATCAGCAGTGGCCATACCCAAAGACTAGCGACGTGACTTCTTTCGTGGGCGCGGAGGATGCGTCAAGATGGCATCTACCGTTGATGGTGTCGGAGATTGTGGCGACTCCGAGGATTGCGATTCTGTAGTGGCAGCAGAGCGAATGCTGGCACGACGCCCGACGGGAGCGCCAGAAGCCATCAAAAATGCGAGGTCCTGCCCAGTTGCCACTTGTCCACGAGTTGACACATAACGGCCAGTTCGCTCTTTCAAAATTCCTACCACAGGGGCGGCCACGAATATCGATGAATACGCACCGAAAATCATGCCGATAAACAACGCGACAGCAAATTCAGACAATGTTCGCGCTCCCAAAATTCCGGCACCCAGGACCAGCAAACTGATGACCGGCAACAGCGACGAAATACTCGTATTGATTGAACGCATCATCACTGAATTCATTGCCGTATTGATGACATCTCCGTATGAGACTTTGTTGGAGGAAAAACGTTGTTCGTTTTCTGACATCTTGTCAAAAATGACAATTGTGTCGTACAGCGAATAGCCCATGATCGTCAAAAACGCCGTCACCGTTGCGGGGGTCACTTCAAGTTGCAAAATCGAATAGGCGCCAACCGTCAAAATAATGTCATGCACGACAGATGCAAACGCACCGGCTGCCATCCGCCATTCGAATCGCCACGCGATAAAAAGCGACACGATGACAAAGAACACCGCAAGTGCTTCCACTGCTTTGGTGGTGACGCTGCGACCCCACGATGAACTCACCGTCGCAACACTGATGTCGGCTGCGTCTATCCCGCCTTTTTCGGCAAATGCGGTCTTTAGTTTTTCCACGATGCCAGGAGATTGGTCTCCCAGCTGTACGCGAATTCTCTCTTCGGTTGCTGAACTGAGGGTTTGAATCTTGATTCCAGATGCTGAAACATCTTCTGCGACAATCACCTCACGAGCAGAGTCAACAGTCAAGCCACCAGTGGCGGGAATTTCAAAAGCGACGCCACCACGAAAGTCGATTCCAAGATTCAAGCCACCGAACAACAACGAACCTAGTGACACCACCACTAAAAGAATTGAGGCTGCGAAAACTTTGTTGCGTTGGCCATAGATATTCCATGCGATTTGTCCTCGATACAACTTGCGAATCATGAGTTCACCTCACTGCCCATCTGAGAAGTACCGACAGTTCGTTGCACGCCAAATACTCCGCGAGTATTTAGTCGCGTCAAAGTCGAGATCAACAGGACTGCTGGTCGAGTAAAGAAGTACACCGAGATCATGCTGGTTAACGAAGAAAGACCCAAAAAGAAAGCGAAACCACGAACCGATCCAATGGATAGCCACCACAGGATGACAGCGCCAATCAACGTTGAAGCATTGGCAATAATGATTGTTCTCCAGGAGTTTTCAAATCCTCGCACCGCAGAATTACGCAACGATCGTCCCGCTAGAACATCTTCCTTCAATCGTTCAAACAACATGATGTACGAGTCGGCTCCAGTTCCGATTGAAACAATGACACCAGCGGCGCCCGACAAGGTGAAAGCAAGACCATTTGTTTTTGACAACCACGCGATGATGCTCCACAACAACATTCCCGATACTGCTAGACCACCAATGGCGACAACAGCAAGCACGCGATAGTACGCGAACAAAAAGATCAACACGAGTGCAACACCAACGAGACCGGCGATGATGGCGGCGTCTAGTGAGTCTTGACCAAGTGTTGCCGAGACTGATTGAACCGTTGGAGCATCAAATTCAACGGGCACAGCACCAAATTGCAGAATCTTTGCCAGATCATTTGCTTCAGACTCTGTGAAATCGCCACTGATCTGCACACTTCCGGAAAAGCTGGGCACCTGTACAACAGGGGCAGAAATCACTTCACCATCCAGAACAATTGCAATTTGTTTGGTCGGACATGCTTCTCCACCAGCGAAACACAAAGCGGCCAAACCATTCCACAGGTCCTCGCCTTCTGCGCCGCCTCTCAGCGTTGCGGTGACAACCCACGATGCGCCATCAATTTGCACTGATGCATCGCTCGTGAACACTTCACCGGTTGCGCCGGCTGGTCCTAAGAGATAAACCAATCCATCTTTTGCGCCAGGCAAGATCGTCTGGCCAGGTTCAAGTTGTCCATCACTATTGTCGCCTTCATCACTAACGACTTCTGCGGTGGACTCTTGCGAAGACCCATCAGTGTCCACTGTTGTAGGCACACGACGACTGCGTCCGGGACCACCTTCTGGATTAGCCAGTGTTGTCGATGTTTGACCTGTTGCAGTTGTCGTTGAGGTATTTTCCTCCAGAGAACTTTCTTCAACGGCGTTCAACACAGGCCGCATCTCGACTGCGCCTGTACGACCAATCAGCGCAAGCGCCTCATCTTGATTTTTCACACCAGGCAAATTGACAACCACGGTGTTTCCCTGGCGAATGATTTCTGGCTCAGCGACACCAAGTGAGTCAACGCGTTGGCGAATAACTTCCACCGCGGCGTCGAGCGCGCCATCTTCGAATTCACCAATTGGCGTCAGAGTGACTGATGCACCGCCTTGGAGATCAAGCCCGAGTGCAGGGGTGTTGCCCGCTGCAATGTTTGCAACAAATGCTCCACTAACAAGGATGACAAATCCAATCAGGACAGCCCAAAGGCGACGCCTTGACATTGATGACTACTTCTTCTTTGAATCAGATTCAGGAGTTTCAACAATTTTCCGGGCAACCGATCCGCGAGCAACTCGTACTTCGATTCGCTCAGATCCATGACCATCGGCAATGTCGACCCATAAGACATCATCTTCAATTGCCGAAATGAAGCCGTAGATGCCTGAATTCAATACAACCTCATCATTGACGGCCAATGACGATTGCAATGCTTGGCTTTCCTTGAGTCGGCGGCGTTGTGGTCGTAACAACAAGAAGTACATGGCACCGAAAATGGCACCGAAAAACACCAGCGTAAAAAGTGGACTGCCGTTATCACTTGAAGACGACTCTGAGGCGAGGAGGATTTCAATCACAATCGGCAATCCTAGCCACGAACCTCGTTCTCAGGGCCGAAAACTAGCCCCAAACATCCAGAACGCGCTGACGCAGAGCCGAAAAAGTCCCGCCTGCAATCGCATCTCTCATCTGTTGCATCAACTGAATAGTCCAAGCCACATTGTGAACCGATACCAAACGCGCAGCTGTTGGCTCCCCCACTTGGACAAGATGACGGATGTATCCCCGAGAATGAGTAGCGCACACCCAGCATGTACACGTTGAGTCGATTGGTTCGTCAGAGTCGGCGTATTGCGCATTCTTAATTTGCACTTTTCCTGTCGATGTCAATGCTGTTCCATGACGACCCAAACGTGTCTGAAGCACACAATCGAACTGGTCGATCCCTAACCCCACTGCCTCAACTAACGATGCGGGATCGCCTACACCCATCAAGTACCGAGGACGATCAGTGGGGATTTCATCAATACATGCAGCGATTGCCTCCACCATTTCGGCTCGCGTCTCACCCACCGACAGACCGCCGATGCCATAGCCATCAAAGCCAATCTCCACCGTACGGCGCGCACTCTCTGTGCGCATTGCAGCATCGACTCCACCTTGAACAATTCCAAAAAGTGACTGATCCTCTCTTCGATGTACCGCGCGTGCACGTTTCGCCCATTCACTTGTTCGCTCCAATGCCTGACGCACCACCGCGGGTTCTGCCGGCAACGAGACACACACGTCCAACACCATCTGGATATCGGCCCCAATTTTCTCTTGTGTATCTACAGCAATCTCCGGCGTGAAACGGTGGTATGAGCCGTCATATGTCGACTTAAAGACAACACCATCGTCATCAACTTTCGGATCAAGTGAAAACACCTGAAAGCCGCCAGAATCTGTCAGCGTTAGACCGTCCCAGCCAGTAAATGACCCAAGACCACCAAAGTGAGCAACTCTGTCTGCGCCTGGTCGCAACATCAGGTGATACGTGTTTCCCAAAACAATTTCGGCACCAAGCTCTCTGTAATCACGAGCACTGAGGTACTTGATCGCACCACGGGTGCCGACTGGCATGAAGGTTGGCGTCCGATACGTTCCACGTTGAGTCCTTGCCACACCTGTGCGCGCTCGACCATCTTGAGCGGTGATATCCAATACAACGGGAAACATCTATTTCTTCTCCGTTCGTCGCGCAATCAACATCGCATCTCCAAATGACAGAAATCGGTAACGCTCCAGTTTTGCCGTTTCATATAGCAGTCGCCACCGAGATCCGACAAACGCCTCGATCATCAACAACAACGACGTCTTTGGCATATGAAAATTGGTCATCATGACATCAACAATTTTCCATGTGTAGCCAGGGGTAATAAATAATTCGGTCCGTCCACTGAGTTGCCCCGTAGTGAATACGGATTCGAGCGCGCGTGTCGCAGTTGTTCCAACAGCAATGACACGTCGCGCATGTCGACATTGCTCCATGACATCTGGATCGACACTGTAATACTCGGTATGAATGACGTGATCTAACGGGTTATCTACCGATATCGGTTTGAAGGTGTCTAAACCGACAATCAATTCCACCGACACAATCGTGGCACCCGTGCGACGAATCTTTTCCAGAAGTTCCTCGGTGAAGTGCAAACCAGCAGTGGGCGCCGCAGCACTCGCAGGATTTCGTGCATAGACCGTTTGATAACGGTCACGATCCTTAAGAGAGCCTCTGATGTAGGGAGGAAGCGGCATCGACCCGATTCGACCAATCAGATCAAGCGGTGTCTCGTCAAGAATCTCGACAATGAAAGTGTCTCCTGCTTCGGTGCGCTTCCCCATTTGTACGACACGCTTACCGAAATATTCGAGCAATTCGCCTTCTTTGATTTTCTTTCCCGGCTTCACCATTGCTTCCCACAGCCGACCATCGGGAGATTTTTGTTCCAGCAAGAGCACCTCTGCTGCCCCACCTGTGGGACGTTGCAAAGCCAAACGTGCAGGCAACACTTTCGTATCGTTTACAACAAGGACATCACCAGGACCAACCAGAGTTGCAATGTCGGACACCGCGAGATGACGGATGTCGCTGTTGTCCACATCAACCAGCAATCGGGCGGAATCGCGCGGCTCGATTGGCTTTTGGGCTATGAGATCTTCGGGAAGGTCATAGTCGATGTCAGATAACTGCACCGTCTCAGGCTAGGGGGTGTTGATGTGTGCTCGGGCTGCATCCATTGCAATTCGTCCCCGGGGAGTTCGTGCAATTAAGCCCAACTGAATGAGAAACGGCTCGTACACGTCTTCGACTGTCTCAGGTTGTTCACCCACAGCTATCGCCAATGTCGTCAAGCCCACGGGGCCTCCGTCGAACTGTTCACACAAACTGCGAAGAATTGCTCGGTCAACTTTGTCCAGGCCAAGTTCGTCGACTCCGAACACACGCAATGCCTCCGAAGCAGTATCTGCAGTGATGTACCCGTCGCTTCGAACCTCGGCAAAGTCTCGGACTCGACGCAAGAGACGATTCGCGATACGCGGAGTTCCTCGACTACGGCGAGCAATTTGAACCGACGACTCTTCATCGATTGGTACATCCAAAATACGAGCCGCGCGCAGAACAATCTGATTCAATTCATCGGCGTCGTAATAATCGAGCCGCGCAACCAAACCGAATCGATCCCTCAACGGGCCAGTAATCATTCCAGTTCGTGTTGTTGCACCAATCAATGTGAACCGCGGCAGCGTGAGACGAATCGATGACGCTGCAGGCCCCTTCCCCACCACGATGTCTATTTGAAAATCTTCCATCGCGGGATACAGAATTTCTTCCACCGCTCGTGAGAGTCGGTGGATCTCGTCAATGAACAAGACATCGCCTTCTCCCAATTTGGTCAGAATTGCAGCCAAGTCTCCTGCACGTTCCAAAGCTGGACCACTGGTGACATGCAACGCAACACCCATCTCGGCTGCCACAATGCTGGCCATCGTTGTTTTTCCCAAACCAGGAGGACCAGCCAACAAAATATGATCTGCCGCTTGTCCTCGCTGTTTTGCCGCCCCCAACACAATGTCGAGGTGCTCTTTCAATTCTCTTTGACCAACAAATTCATCAAGCTGTCGCGGCCGAAGATTGACTTCGTCAGCCACTTCATGTTCAGAAGAGATGGTGGGCTCGAGAAACTCATCCCGCACGTCGTACTCCCAACACGGCAAGGGCGTCGCGCAACATTGTTTCAGAGTCTGACGCCTGTGTGAGTTGTCTCATCGTGTCGCGAATCTCCTCAACACCATAACCAAGCGCCGTCAACGCTTCTCTCACATCTGCAGCAGCAGACTGAACAGAGTCGGTGGATGAACCTAATTGAGAATCGGCAATATCGAGGCGTGATTTCAGTTCCACCATCAATCGTTCTGCTGTCTTTTTCCCTACCCCAGGCACCACCGTGAGTGCAGCGACATCACCAGAGGCAACAACACCTACGAGTGCTGTTGGTGCATACGTCGACAAGATCGACATCGCCATCGCAGGACCTATCCCATGGGTTGAAATCAAGATATGGAACGTGTCTCGCTCGACGCGAGTGGTGAAACCGAAAAGTGTTTGTGCATCTTCTCGAATGTGATGATGAATATGCAAAAACGTTTCCACTGAGGGTTCGAGTTCGGCAAACGTCGCCGACGTAACCGTGCACAAGTACCCAACGCCAGACACTTCAAGTAACACCGTCGAGGGCGCAAAACGTTCGAGCACTACACCCCGGAGACTTCCGATCATGTTCGACTCCTTAACACTGCTGCGTTTTGCGACGCGACAAACGGAGCAATCGAGCAATGACACAATGCAATAGCTGCCGCATCTGCTGCATCGGCAGGTTCAGGAATGGCCGACAAACCCAAACGTTGCTGCACCATTCGCCCCACTTGATCTTTTGTGGCACCACCCCATCCGGCAACAGTGCTCTTCACTTGAGACGGCGTGTACTGAACAACAGTGCACCCGGCTCGTGCCGCCAACGCAAGAACCACTCCACTGGCCTGACCGACACTCATCGCGGTTCGAACGTTGCTCTGAAAAAACACTTGTTCAATTGCCACCGCATGGGGCTGAAACTCTTCAATCAAGCTCTGAATTTCCGTGTGAATCTCGGCTAATCGGTCGGCGATGTCATGGGTTGGCGAGGTGCGAAGAACCCCGATTGCCAGCGGTGTGACCGTTTGAGACGACGTCATGGACAACACGGCATACCCACAACGGGTTAAGCCAGGGTCGACCCCTAACACCACATGACCGAACATATGTTTGATGCTACATAATCGGCAGGGTCTGCGGAGGGAATTTCAGCGAGCCGCTTCGACGGCTGCTACAAGCTCCTCCACTGGCCGAAATGTCAAGCCAGCAATGGCGCGGTGCGCGTAGCGAATGACACCGTGTGCATCGATAACGAACACACTGCGTCGAGGAAAGCCCAATGGCCCCACGGTTCCATACAGCGATGCCACCGACTTTTCTGTGTCGGCAAGCAAGGGAAACTTGAAGCCATGTTTGGCTGCAAACTCTTCGTGGCTTGCAATGTCTTGAGCCGAAATTGCCAGCACTTGGGCACCCACCGTCTCAAAGGCGGATAGTTCATTGTTGTACGAGTTCAACTGCTTGGTACACACGGGCGTGTCATCGCCTGGATAAAACACCAATACAACGGGTTGGCCACGGTAGGTCGACAGCGAGTAGGACTGAGACCCCGTTCCGGGAAGGGTGAAATCGGGCGCCGTATCACCAACTGACACTGACATCAGCCAACCTCCTGCATAATCGCTTCGTCGATGTCGAAGTTGGCGTAGATGTCTTGCACATCGTCGTTGTCCTCGAGCATGTCCATGATTCTAAGGATTTGTTTCGCTTCATCGGCATTTGTGACTTCAATGGTCGTGGAGGAAATCATCGTCGATTCCGCGCTTTCCACCACGATGCCTGCTTGTTGCAGTCGTTCCTGAACGTCATACACCACTGATGGATCAGTGAGAACTCTCCACGATGACCCATCGCGTTCAATATCGTCGGCCCCTGCCTCTAGTGCTGCTGTCATGACATCGTCTTCGGCAACATCACCTGGCACCACGATTACTCCCCTACGAGAAAACTGCCATCCCACCGCACCAGGTTCTGCCATTGAGCCACCGAATTTCGAAAATGCATTACGTACATCGGCCGCGGTCCGGTTTCTGTTATCAGTGAGCACATCGACCAACATTGCAACGCCTCCTGGCGCGTACCCCTCGTAGGTAATCGATTCATAGTTCGTGCCATCGTTTTCACCCACCCCTCGCTTGATGGCTCGATCAATTGCATCTTTTGTCATCTGAGCAGACTTGGCTTTTTGCACCATCGTTCGCAGTGTTGCGTTTGCATCAAGGTCTCCGCCACCCTGTCGCGCAGCAACTTCAATTTGACGCGCCAACTTGGCGAAGAGTTTTCCGCGAGCCTTGTCAGCAGCGCCTTTTTTGTGTTTAATTGTCGCCCATTTGGAATGACCAGACATTTCTATCCCTGTTCTTTCATCATCATGTTCTCAATGAAAAATCTGTGTAGTTGCGAATCGTCGGTGAGTTCAGGATGAAACGCAGCAGCGAGCGCATTGTCTTGTCGCACAACAACAGGCTCACCTTCATAGGTTCCGAGAATCTCGACACCATCGCCCACTCGCTCTATTTTCGGGGCCCGAATAAACACTCCGTGAAATGTTCCGAAAGTCATCGTGACATCGGCCTCGAATGAATCGATTTGACGACCATAGGCATTCCGACGAACCGAGATATCAAGTGCGGCAAAACTTTTTTGATCGTCTCGACCATCCAAGATGTCAGAGGCAAGAAGAATCATTCCCGCACATGTTCCGAACACCGCCATTCCATCGGTAATTCGCTTCGAGATTGCCGTGAATAACCCAGACGTCACCAACAGATGAGACATCGTGCTCGATTCGCCGCCAGGCATGATCAAGGCATCGACTGAGTCCAGATCGGTTGTCGTGCGAACTTGTGTGCACTCCACATCGAGAGCACGAATACGTTCACAGTGGGCAGCAAATGCTCCTTGGAGTGCAAGCACCCCTACGACACCGTTCACCTGGAGGCCTCGCGTTCATCGGAAAATCACCATCCGCGTTCAGCGAATCGCTGGGTTCCGTTGATTTCATCCATCGCGATTCCCGTCATCGGAGCACCCAGTCCTCGACTCACCTTGGCCAATACATGAGGATCGCGGAAGTGTGTCGTTGCTTCAACAATGGCTTTGGCTCGCGGACTGGGATCATCACTCTTGAAGATTCCCGAGCCGACAAAAACTGCTTCGGCACCAAGTTGCATTGCTAACGCAGCATCGGCGGGCGTCGCGATTCCTCCAGCACAGAAAATTGGAACCGGGAACTTTCCTGTTTCGGCAATCTCTTGAACCAAAGGCAATGGTGCTTGCAGGGTTTTCGCCCATTGGAACAGCTCTGCATTGTCAGCTTGAGTGATTTTTCGGATATCACCCAAGATCGATCGCAAATGCCTCACTGCTTCAACGATGTTTCCAGTTCCTGCTTCGCCTTTTGATCGAATCATGCAGGCACCTTCAGAGACGCGTCGTAATGCTTCTCCCAAGTTGGTCGCTCCACACACAAATGGGACAGTGAATGCAAACTTGTCAATGTGATGGGTCTCGTCAGCGGGCGTCAGCACTTCGGACTCATCAACAAAATCGACACCAAGTGCTTCCAGGATTTGTGCTTCGACGAAATGGCCGATACGTGCTTTAGCCATCACCGGAATACGTACGGCAGCTTTGATGCCTTCGATCATCTCGGGGTCGCTCATTCGAGCCACTCCACCGTCGCGACGAATGTCGGCGGGAACACGTTCAAGTGCCATCACTGCACATGCACCAGCATCCTCGGCAATTTTGGCTTGTTCAGGATTGACAACGTCCATGATGACGCCGCCCTTGAGCATTTCGGCGAGGCCTCTTTTTATTCGTTGAGTTCCAACCGATGTTCCGTTGTGCGAAGTCATAGAAGATAAGGCTAGCGAGGCAACTGAAGTGTTCGAGTTCTGAATTTCAGCCGAAACCAGGTCGACTTTATGGCGCTGGCCACACCACCGTGGCGGGATCAACCCCAACACCAACGGGTGCCAACGTGTTCTTTCGAGCAATCTCGACCCAGGTGCGACCTGGAGTCAGACGAATTACTGCGCCGGCATTGTCGGTGAAAGTAAAGGGAACATCGGCCTTGGCACGCTCCCACTTCATCTCAATCAGCCCACCGTCGGTGAGAACAAATCCGGTTCCCTTCCCGACCGTCACCGCATGCGGACTGTTCTTGTCCGCTTCGCTTCGCTCGTATGTGGTGTACATCACGATCACGTTCTTTGCGTTCACCTGCACATCGTCGGCAGTGTGTGGCTCTAATTGTTTGCGGCTGTTCTCCATGAAGCGAACAAAATTTTGTGCACCTGCATCCCACTTCCAGAACACCTTCAATCCCGTCATCGACACTTTGGCACCATCAACCGGAGTTGATGTTGCAGGCCGTGCATCGCTACTTCCTCGGAAAGTGAACTGCGGGGCTGGAGGCCCAGAACCTTCTGGCGCCAACGTCCACAGGTTCTTGGTTTGGGCGTACAAGTTGTGAGGCGCTTTGCGTTCTTGTGATCGGAAGTAGCCACCTTTGCCCTTGGACGCAGAATGACCCACGTTGACTAAGACTGAACTATTGACCGCTCGCGTCACGTTGGCGTTTCCGCCACTCCATGCGAACAACGGTTTATTGAACGCAGTCAAAATGTCGATGTCCTGTGTACGGCCACTGCGAATAGGGCCGACTGGGTCGCTTCCCTCGCTATGGAGAACCGCAATGAATCGGGTGATTCCTTCGACATTTTCTTCAAAGACGACATCAGCCTTGTTCAGACCCGACTGTGGTCGAGCGTTGGGATGATTATCAATCTTTACTGCAATTGCGGGACGTGAAAGTGCAGTTGAATCAGTCGCTTCCAACCCCGTCAGTGGATATACAACACCAGGGGTGACATCACCAATCGTGGTGGCGGTGTTTGCAGCATCGGTTGAATCCGATGCCGACGAGCTACCACAGGCTGCTCCGACGACAACAACAGCAACAAGAGCCGCAACTCGAGTCACACGACGACCATAGGTCATTTCACATCTCCTTTAAGACAGCAATTCGTTCCTCAAGAGAAACTGCTGAGAACCCAAGAATAGGAAAAGAACTGGTCACAGTGGTGTCATCTCCAACGGTTCGAGGGTCGACAAAGAGCAACGGCCCACATTGTGAATCGATGCTGAGTCGATGTGGCCGATCGCACTTGTGGAGTGCCGAAATCAGCGCAGGTGGATATCGAGTGGCTTGGCATGCCGAGATGTCGGCCCACAACAAGATCTTTTGCTCGGTCATTTTCCCTGTGACCAAAGACCCCAACTTTCCGAGGCCAATCTTGCTCAATAGCGCCGACAACGTCATCAGATAACAGGTCAGTGCGATGTTCTCTGTCCGCAACCTCCACAAAACGTGGGCCATCACCGATTCAATTTCCACTCGGTCCAACTCTTCCAACAGGCCGTCGGACACCACGATGTTCCCCAGTTTTCCTGGCGCAGCTATTGCCAATGCGACGGGGTATTCGTCGTGGAACACAAACAATCGGGGGCGTCGATCTCCGGACACAACGCAGAGACCGTCCACCACGTTGACAATGCGCGCATGCAGTTCTTCGTCAACAGGTTGGTAGTCGATGCGCTGTAGCCATGACGTCTCCACCGAACGCATCACTGCAAACACAAAAACAATTGAGACAGCAAGCCCCACCACGACGACAGGAATCACTTGCGACGTCGCTACTCCAATGAGCAATGACACAAACGTCAATGCGATGACGATCGCAGCATTGACTTTCCTGATCTTGTTCAGATTGTCCGATGACGATTCAGAAACGGGAATCCATTGACGTTGATTCATGTGACCTTTCTCAGCCAAATCGGCACTTACTCACCGAGGCGCGAACGGCGAAGAAATCGCCCTTCAAACCGCTTCAGCATACGGGGAACTTGGATCGTGGTGATATTGGTGGCTTCCATGTGGAGAGCACGTTGATACACCTCAAGGTATTCATCGGCAAGCGCCTCCATAGAGAATTGGCGCGCTCGCACCAGGCCATTTGTTGCAAGTTGTTCAGCTAACCGAGAATCGGTGAGGACACGAGCCAAACTCGATGCAAGCAACGCGGCATTACCAGGCTCGGCTAACAACGCGTTCACTCCGTCGGTTGCAACGTTGCGGTAGCCATCAATGTTGGTCGACACAACCGGAGCCCCAGACGCCATCGCCTCGATCAGAACAATGCCGAATGATTCACCACGCAGCGATGGCGCGCAAAACACAGAAGCGCGCTTCAAACGATCAATTTTTTCTTCATCAGAGATTCGACCCAACCACACAATGCGAGAGTCATCACGAGTCTTCTCTTTGAGACTTTCTGTTTCAGGCCCGTCGGAAGCCACCCACAGCACAACATCTTGAGGAAGATGTTGCATTGCATCCAACAAAACGTTCAATCCTTTTCGCGGCTCATGACGACCGAGGAAAAAGATGACCTTTTCGCGAGTTCTCTGTGGTGCTGACTCAAACATTCCCAGTTCAATCCCGTTGAAAAGCACTTCGTAGTCCCCACCGAGATACCTTTGCGCCATTGCCACTGCATCTTTCGATACGCCAACTCGAATGTCGATCCGGGTGGCAATCCATTTCAGTTGTCGAGAAAACGTGCGATATGCCGCTGATTCCCCCGCCGAGTGAAACGTTGCGACAACTGGTGCCATCTTGACCAAAAGAGACGTCATAGACGGTCCAGGAACAAGCGGCTCATGAACATGCAAAACATCGAACGCTTCATCATTCAATGCACGAATTGTTCGCAATGCAGCTGAGGCATCAGGTGCCAATGGTGCAACCGATCCATTGGCCGCGGTGGGAAGACTGTTACCCAGTGGGGTCACAAAAGGGTCTGGCGGCGGACCATCGCATGGACCCAGAACGCGCACTTCGTGGCCCTTTTCCCGCAGTGCTCTGGCCAAACCGAGAACCTGTTGCTGAACTCCCCCGGGAACCGTGAGGCTGTATGGACTCACCATTCCGATACGCAACATGAGACTACGGTACTGGAATGACCTCAGTACACGACTCCTTTCGTCCCGCTCTTTCCGTTGTTGCCACACCGACGAAGAGAAATGCAATTTTGGAGCTTGCAGCCGAAGCCGAGTCACGTGGTTTTTCAGGTCTTGCATGCCCAAGTTTGGGAGGCACTATGGGGTTGTGTGTGTCATTGGCACATCACACAACGCGGATTCCGTACTGGACTTCGATTCAACCGATTTACTACAGCCACCCAGTCGAAGCAGCGAACACCGTCGCCCATATCAACGAAGTCTCTCAAGGTCGATTCCGTTTTGGAATCGGTGTCAGCCATGGCCCTGTCACCAAACGCCTCGGAGTCGCGACAGGTAAACCACTGACAGATATCAAGGAATACGTCGCTGCAATGAAAGCTCAGGAAAGATTTTCTGGCGCACTCCCACCGATTTATCTTGCAACACTGCGAAACAAGATGCTGCAGACCGCAACCGAGATCGCAGATGGCGCAATCTGGGCAAACGCATCATTGAGCCATATGGAAGAACAATTGTCGCAAGTTCCAGATGCGCGTCGTGACGGCTTCTTCTTGTCGAACATGATTCCCACCGTGATTGATGATGACATCAACGCTGCGCGTGCGATTAACAAAAAAACATTAACGGGATACGTTTCTTTACCTAACTATCGCAACTACTGGCGAGCCGCGGGTTACCAAGAAGAAATGGATGCCATTGAAAACGCACTGGACGCAGGAAACAAGGAAATTGTCACAGAGTTGATGACTGATCGCTGGCTGGACGACTGCACCATCAGTGGTTCACCATCACGCGTTCGTGAACAGCTTGAGCGATGGGCATCGACTGGGGTACAACCCATCGCGGTGATGTCATCGACCTCTGGCGGCCAAGTCAAAGCCATCGGCGAACTCTTCGACCTCTACAGTTAAGACGACCTCTACGACGACGACAGTCGTTCTCGGATGAGTGATTCAACAAGATGCTGAATCTCGTTGCGAATCTCCCTCACCTTTTCAACTGATCGTCCACGAGGGTCATCAAGTGGCCAGTCGATGTAGGTCTTTCCAGCGATATACGGACACGTATCTCCACAGCCCATCGTCACCACAACATCGACCGCACGCACCATGTCTTCGGTGAAGCGTTGCGGTGTGTGCGATGAAATGTCGATTCCAATCTCATTCATCACTTGGACTGCAACAGAATTCAATTCATCTGAAGGCTCAGAACCTCCAGAGAACACAGTGACTCTCGCACCGCCAATGTGTCGCGCAAATCCGGCAGCCATTTGTGAGCGTCCAGCATTGTGTACACACAGAAAAAGGATGCCAAACGGGCCTGGGTGATCGACAGAAATATCATCCATGACAATCAGCACCGTAGCGAACCAGAGCCCATCTGAGACAAACCCTCTTCGAAAATGCCCACATCTCTGTTGGGCACATCAGAAGTGTTGTCTAATAGCCGGGGTCGCTCGGCCAATTCGGTTGAAAAAGATGCCATTGCTCGGGAGCCCGCCTAATCAGCACTTCGAGTTCATGGGCGAGTAACTGAGTGCCGCGCTCAACCGACTCTCGAAGGCTCCCCTCTTTTTTAAACATCAGTGGCGGTCGAACAAGTGCGTGGTGACCGTCGAAAGCTGGCGTGAAATAAATGGCGACAGGCAAAACAGGCGTGTTACCCCGAATAGACAATGTGACAGGACCAGCGGGAAGAGTGGTTTTTTCACCAAAAAATTCCACTTCAACACCGTTACGTTGAATGTCGCGATCAGAGAGTAAGCACACAATCTCGTTCTTTTTGAGCGCAGCAAGGATTGCTGGTGCGGCCTGTGGGCCAAGTGGGACGACTTTCATCCCTAAGTCGCTTCGTAGTTTTACAAACCACTCGAATAGTTCTGGTGGTTGCAAGGGTTCAACAATCACGGTCATGTTGTGACCGCGTTCGGCCATCCATCGACCTGCCCACTCCCAACCTCCGAGGTGAGGAATCGCAAAGATGACCCCATTGCCCTGCTCGAGAGCATCTTCCACGTAGTGATATCCGTCGACGGTGAAACATTTGTTGACGTGTCGTTTCGACATCGATGGAAGACGAAAACTCTCGGCGTAATAACGCATGTAGGAATCAAACGCACGCATTGATGCTCGACGAAGTGCCAGGCCATTCAATGTTGGGTCAACGCGTTGCAAGTGGCGCTCGATCATCGAGCGTTTGTTACGCAATGACAAGGCAATACCTGGCGAGAACAATGACACTGCGCCCTGAGCAACCGGTCCAGGAGTGAGTCGCGCCATCAACGAGCCAATTTTGTAACTGTTGACAGTTACCGCGTCGCTGAGTTCTTCGAATCTATTAGCCATGGCGACTACGTCGACGCTGACGTGACACAACAGATAATTGGCGACGTGATGCTCGTGCACTCTGGCGCGTCACTTTACGCACCTGACGAACCTCTCTTTTTGCAGCAGTGGTCGACGATACTTCTGCTTGTCTCCACACCTGTATAAATCGTTGAATTGCAGTGAGCACTGTCAAAAACAGCATGACCCAGAGAACGGGAATGAGAAGTGAGTCGAATAACAAACCGAAACACAGAACGATGATTCGTTCTGCCCGTTCCATCAGTCCGCCTTTGGCATACAGACCCAAAGACTCGGCTTTTGCTCTCTCATAAGAAATAAGAGATGACACACCCATAATGGCCATCGGCAAGATCGCAAGGTGGGCACTCTCGTTCGATGCGAAGTACCATGCCACACCGCCAAACAACACAGAGTCTGTGACCCGGTCAACGACTGAATCAAAAAAGGCACCGCGTTGACTGGCGGTATTCGATGCTTTTGCCAATGCCCCATCGAGCATGTCTGGCAGTGCGGCTGCAATGACTAACACCAGACCTCCGCGAAGCGCACCGTTGGCGATGGCGAACGCGGCTGCGACAGCGAAAAGAATTCCCAGAATCGTGAGGTGATCTGGTGACATTCCGGTTCGACGGAGTAATTGACCGATGGGTCGAACTGCACGCTCTATCGGCGTTCGGAATCTTCCATCAAACATTGATGAACGTTATCCCAGATTCGATTTTCCGTCTGGAATAGAGGCATCTGGGTTATCTTCCACGAGTTGTTCGACGATGGCTCCATTGACTGCATCAACCAGCACCAATGCGCGTCGTTTGGGTGGCTCTTCAATGCTGTAGCAAAAAATGCGCCATGTGGGACGGCTGCGAAAACCACGCCACACTTGCTGGGCGGATGCATGCCCGACTGGAAATCCTGCCTCACGAGTTGCGAGCACCAGTGCTTCCGATTCGTCAACTGTCATGCGCCATCCACTGGTGGTTGTGATGATTGACATCACAGCCAACACACACGCTGCAAAAAGAAGTCCCGTGTTCACAATTTCAGAATCACGAGAATCTGCAATAAACCACACAACGACACATATGACCGCCAAAACGGCGTAGATCACTCCGGGAAT
>JBEDHS010000132.1:0-3529 GCA_041173945.1 Actinomycetota bacterium | reverse complement strand
GACCCAACTCGCCCCCATCGCCAACTTCGATACACGAACGGAAATCAGGATTTCCCCACTGTGGCGAGATCTCGGCTTGCGACTCGTTTTCTGCAGGCATGCGAGCCGCGACATACACCAGATGGTTTGCGCCATGTCCCGCTTCGGTCGCGGTAATGCCGGTGTAGCTGTGGCTGACCACGGTGACACCACCCGCCGCGCGTAACTGTGCGACCTTCTCTTTCACGCAGGCGACGTCGTCTGCGAGAGAGGTGAAGGGTAAATCGACTGCGTATGAGTCGATGCCTACTGTCGCAAGTCGTTCCATTACAGGCATCCAGGTCCATCCTCGAAAGAACGACCCGTGCACGAATAGAACGCTTGAGTTAGTTCTCACGGGGGGTGAACTAACTAATCGAATTAACGATAGTTGTTATTGCTGGTGTGATCGCCGGCGAGCCAACGCTTCAGCACTTCGTGTGCATCTTTGCGTCGCTCTTCATTGATCTTTTCTGCACCAGGTGCATCACAGGTGAATTCAAGCAACATGCCGTTTGGATCCTCGGTGTAGAGCGAACGGCAGTAGCCATGCTCCAACACGTATGTTCCTTCTGGCTTCCATGCAGCTTTGGTGAGGCGACCAAAGATTTCGTCTTGAGCTTCTTTTGTCACGTTCAGTGCGATGTGACGGAACGGTGATGGTGTGAGCTCTGGATCGAAGAGATCTTGATCTTCTTTGTGAGCGAATTGAAAGAAGGCCAATGCACTGCCATCGGGCAAACCGAAGAAAGTGTGGCAGTACACGCGCTCTGCGCCGAACAGTTCGTCAGTTTCGGACCATGTTGCAACAAGCGGCAAGCCAATCAAGTCTTCATAGAAAGCACGAGTGGCTTCCAAGTCCTTGGTGACGTATGCGGTGTGGTGCAAACGAGTTGGTGCTTTCATCTGGCTCATGACGGTCGTGTCTCCTTCTGATGGATTACGGGCAGGTGTCCGCTAGTCGGACAAAACGTCCTTCTGCGAACATTATGCACCCAAATTTGCCCCTCGCAACTCCCCCAACACTTTGACAATTTATTAATGAGGTAGCCCCGAAAACATTGGCTCTCCCCGCCCCTACACTGGAGGCAACACCAACCAACAATGGGGCTGACAGGTTTCGACAGCAGTTTCGTTGTTCGCACGTGCGACCCGAGTTGCTCAGACTCGTAAAACAGGGCAAACAACAGAATTGCCAACGAGCAGTTCGCTCTCGCCGCCTAATTAGGCGTTAGAGAGACATCGTGACCAGCAATGGCGCACGGGGCCAATCCATCGCAGCCCGGCAACAGAAGCGAAGGATGGCGGCAGGAAAGAACGCTGACGGTGAGAAAGACCACTGACATGTTGGAAAGACAGCACGCGATCCGCCTCGGCGGATAGCCGACTCGTCGGCGACGTTGCGTGAGCGTCACAACGGGAATGGTCGTATCACTGGCGCATGACGCCTGATGGACGGGGGTTCGATTCCCCCCAGCTCCACTTATTGCAACGTTCGAGCGACGGCTTCTGAAAGAAATGTCAGTCGTCGTCGATAGACGGCTGGCGTGGGTTGATCCTGCTTGAGTCCCACTGTGGAAAGCGTCAAGATCTCCAGCGCGCGGACTTGTGATTCTTGATCGAATGTTGCGCGCTTGAGATGGTCACGTAGACCTTTGTGCGCACGTTTCACCGCCGCCGTTGCTGCTTCGGCGGCGAACTCATGGCGCGCCTCAAGGAGTTCATCACCAAATTTTGTTGCCGCAAGTCGTGCGTAGCCATCGCCAGAAATGCACTGGAGATATCCATCGAGTTGAGCCGCAAGCGTCACAGGCTGCGTAAGTGCAATTAGGGCCGCATCGGTCGCCTCTTCCAATAAGAGCACATAGGCGGCGGAGAAGAGATCGGCTCGATCGGTGAAATATTGGTAGAGAGCAGGTCGAGACAAACCAGCTGCATCAGCAATGTTTGCCATCGATGTCCTTCGATATCCGCGCTCTGCAAACAACGGGATCGACGCACGCAAAATTTCCTCAATCCGTTGATCTCGGGCGGAATCAGTAGTAGTCACAACTCTAGTTTGACATTTTCGAGGCCAAATGTCAGTATGATCGTGTCTGACATTTCAATCCAAAAATGTCAGGTAACAACGAGAGGAAAAGAACATGTCCAAAAGTCGATCAATCCAGGGCCGCACAGTGTGCGTCACCGGCGCATCCAGTGGATTCGGCCGGGCAATCTCCGAGCATCTCGGCTCACTGGGTGCGCACGTCTTCATGATGGGACGAACCAGCGAACCTATGGAGGAATCCGCATCAAAGATTCGCGCATCCGGCGGCAAAGCCGATGTTGCAGTTTTCGATCTTGGAAATCTTGAACGACTCACCGAGTGGGTCACATCATCGGCAAATGCAACGGGACGACTTGACGTGATGGTGAACAACGCCGGTTTTGGCGATGTTGGGACGACGATCGCCGACGGTGACCCTGCGATGTGGCGAGCGATGCTTGAAGTTAACGTTCTCGCACTCGCGGTCGGATGCCAGGCCGCCATCCGAGCAATGCGTGCCACAAAGTCAGAGGGAAACATCATCAACATTTCATCGGTTGGCGCAACACGACGCGATAGCGGTGTCTACGGTGCCACCAAGCACGCAGTGAACTGCATCAACACCACTTTGCGCAAAGAACTTGAAGGCGACACCATTCGCACGACATCAATCATGCCGGGAGTTTTTGCGACGAACTTCGTTCGCCACATCGACAGCAACATGGTCGAAGGCGTCGCGGCCATGGCTGGGATAGAAAAAGTTGCCTTTGACGATCAACAACGATTGCCACAAGGACAACTAGATCAAATCCAGCATGCGATGCCGGACACCTTTGGTGACGTCGCTCATGTCGCTCGCGCGGTTGAGTACGTAATTAACCAACCAATCGAGATCAACATCGAAGAGCTGATCATCCGTCCACCGAAGAGCACGTCATGACAGGTGGTATCACCCAAATTGCAGAACAATAAGGACACGCGATTCCCTCAGCTCCATCATCGACGAGTTCTCACAAGCCAAAGAGATGGCGCACCGAGGACATTGTGACCTCCAGCCATTTACCGGACTCGGCGTGTTCGCTATCAACTTCGACAAAGAAACGACCATGAATAAGGACTGCCCACCACTCAGCGAGTTCATGCGACGAAAATTGCGGATGAATCCAACCATTCTGTTTCCAACGTTCGATTTCATCTTCTAACCACGAGATGAAGACTCGATTTGCAAGAGCCACTGACTGGGCAAGATCGGGACGCGAAACCGATGAGCCGAGAATTTCATTTCGAATACGACGGTGATATCGAGATTCCTCCGACACAAAACCTGTAATCGCCTGCGCGAGACGGTCCTCAAATTCGTTCTTAGATTTCATCGAGTCAGTCATCGCCACAACAGTGCTGTTGGCCCACTCCAAAGAACGGCGATACCTCTCTGTTTGAGCTTGAACAATGAGGGCATCTTTGTCGGTGAAGTGGTGATAC